>NZ_JAUBQU010000193.1:0-6984 GCF_036701435.1 Microcoleus sp. Pol12A5 | reverse complement strand
GAAGTGGCAATCATTTGAATGTTGATTTGCTGGCGGGAAAGCGCTTCAAACATCCTTGCCGCTACTCCCGGATGCGCTACCATCCCGGAACCGACAACGCTAACTTTGGCTATTTGTGTATCGACTGCTACTTCGCCCCATCCGAATTCGGGGGCGGCTTTTTCGAGGGCGTTTTTAGCAGCTTCTGCGTCAATTTGTGCGACGGTAAATGCAATGTCGCGAGTTAATATGCCGTCAATATTGTGGCAGCGCTGCGATTGAATGATTGTATCTACGCTGATATTTTCCTCGGCTAAAAGTCCGAACAGTTTTGCTGCTACTCCGGGTCGATCGGGCAATTGGCGAATTGCTAGACGCGCTTGATTGAGATCCAACGCAACGGCGCGGACTGCAGGCGGTTTGTTGGATGATGAACGCAGCCCAATAGGGGAGTTGGCGACATCAAATGTTTTGCAGAGTTCGGCAACGGCCCGATCGCAATCTTCGGCATCGATCGCACAACTAACTTTTACCTCGGAAGTGGAAATCATTTGAATGTTAATTCCCGCATCCGCTAAAGTCTTAAACATCTGCGCGGCTACCCTCGGACGACCGATCATTCCCGCACCCGCAATGCTAACTTTAGCTATTGGCCGCTCTTCTGCTTTCACTTCCGGTTCTCCCAATTCTGGGCGAGAATTCTTGCCGAGGGCGGGGATAATTGCATCTGCAACGGCGGCGGCTTGTTGCAGAGATTTTCGCGTCACTGTGAAGGCAATATCGTTAGTATTTCCTTCATGAATTGACTGGATAATTAAGTCTACATCGAGGTTTTGCTGCGCGATCGCACCAAACAATCGCGCTGCTACGCCGGGGCGATCGGGCAAACGCAGCAGCGACACCCCCGCCTGATCTAAGTCAAATTCCACCGCATCCACCGCTTTTGCGAGCTCCAAGCCCTCCAAAGGACGGGGTTGCGGTGGGGGGGACACTACCCGCGTACCGGGGGCGTCACTCCAGCTAGAAAGCACTACCAGCGGCACGCCGTAATTCTTGGCAATTTCTACCGCGCGCGGGTGGAGGACTTTTGCGCCCAAACTCGCCAATTCCAGCATTTCGTCGCAAGTGATTTCGTCCATCAATTGCGCGTCGGCAACCAAGCGCGGATCTGTAGTCAGAATTCCGGGAACGTCGGTATAAATTTCGCATCTGTCGGCCCGCAGCGCTGCTGCCAGGGCCACTGCGGTTGTGTCGGAACCGCCACGGCCCAAGGTGGTAATTTCCAATTCTCCGGCATCGGCGATGCCTTGGAAACCCGCCACCACAACGACTTTACCGCTTTTTAACTGGCTTTCAAGCCGATTTGGGTCAATTCGCAAAATCCGGGCGCGGGTGTGGGCGGCTTCGGTGACAATGCCGACTTGGGCGCCGGTGAGGGAAATTGCCGGCTGTCCCATTTCTTGCAATGCCATGCTCAAAAGTGCGATCGAGACTTGTTCCCCAGTGGAGAGCAACATATCCATTTCCCTCTTGTTGGGATTTGCGGAAATTTCCTTGGCTAGTTTAACTAAACCGTCGGTGGTTTTGCCCATCGCCGAAAGTACGACAACGAGAGAGTTGCCGAGCTGTGCTGTTTTTACAACTCGTCGGGCTACTTCCAAAATGCGATCGACTGTGCCAACCGAGGTTCCGCCATATTTCTGAACAATTAGTGCCATAGGACTTACACAAAAAGTGATGCAATACTTAAGTTAATATACGCAAATTTTTGATAATAACCGATGAATGTTTATATCGTTTCTGAGGAGGCTGCTAGGCGATCGGGTTTTTACAGCACATGATATTCCTAGGGAGACTGAATTGCCGTGTCTCTACCGGCATCCGCGACTTATGCGAATTTAGATTTTTGATTGAAGAATTGCGAATGACTTATGAAGATCTCAACCCCGATAGTCCTCAGTCATCGCCAATCTAAAATCTAAAATCTAAAATTGTATTACCCACATTCTAACTCTGGCAAACGCGCTTCTAAAGCTTGAATTCGCAGCTCAGCTTCTATGCGCCTTTGTCGTTCTCGTTGTGTCGCCAATTCGGCTTGTTCTGCCCGTTCCTCGGCCGCCTGCAGCAAATTCCCCGAAGCATCCCACCATCGCAGCCAAGGCAACTCTACGCCCCGATCAACCCCTTGCCAAATGCCTAATTCCACTCGTATTTGTGCGATAGGGTAATGTCCGCGCTGATTTTGTGGGACTAACTCGAACCACTCCTCTACCGAATGATACCCTTCAACTTGTGCCTTTTTGACTTCATAAATTCCGTAAATGCAGGTCGAATTATCCGCTCGTAAATCCAGATTTGGCCTTGGCGAGGAGTCCTATTTTTTTCTTGACAGCTATGGCTATAAACAAATTCAAGTACAATCAGAGGCGGCATTAATTCCCGCCACATTACATAGGAACGGCGCAGATTTTCGTCAAGAGTTGGCGGCATTTCGGACACGTAAAATTAATCAGGTGCTTGGGCTGCTCTTTCGCGCGGTTCCGGGAGTTCGGCAACTCGCCAATAAATACCGGAATCTTTACCGATGCAGTATTGCCCGTCGGGATGAACTTGGTCTAAAATGGGTCGAATTGATGTTGTTAACAGGATGTTGTGAGGGTGTTATAATATTTTTTTTACAAAAGTACCGTCGGAGTCTGGTGATTGAGTGTGGTCTGGGAAATCTGTTGCTAGAATTTCTGATTTTTCGGTTACACTCATGTTGACCTCTTGAAGTTTTAAAATTTATACTTATAATTGGTAGCTTAGAGATTAATAATGCTATGATTTCAGGGAAAACCTCCGGTTGCTATATAAAAATTTTCAAGGAATATGAGTCAGTACAAGTTAATTATTTTTGACTTCGACGGCACTTTGGCAATCACTCACAAAGCTATTGTCTTTTGCTTTACCAAAACTTTTGAAAATTACAATATTAGCCCGCCGGCTGCTGATACTATTATAGGTACGATCGGCATCAATTTACCAAATACTTTTAAAATCCTCCATCCGGCGATCGAGGAAAGCGCAATTCCTGAATGGGTTGAAACTTACCGCTCTTATTATCGGACGGAAGGGGAAAAGCAGGTAGAGTTATTTACCGGGACAAATCAAGTTTTGCAGTTGGCGCGTCAGTCGGGATTGAGCCTGGGAGTTTTCAGCAACAAACACATTAGTTTTGTGAATTTGTTACTGCAAAAAATGAAAATTCACAGTTTTTTTGATTTAATTTTAGGTGATAATGGAGAAAGAATTATCAAACCGAATCCGGCGGTTTTTCACTCAATTATTAAACCACTGTTCCCGGAATTGGATAACAGTCAAATTTTAATGGTTGGCGATACAGCGATTGATTTGCTGTTTGCTAAAAATGCTGGGATAGATGTTTGTTGGGCGGCTTACGGATATGGCGATCGCCCTCAGTGTCTCGCCCTAGAACCGACTTTTGCGATCGACGATATTTCAGAACTTGCTGTGTTCGTTCAAAATTAATTTTTCCTCGGTTTGTTTGAGAGAAGAGTTTGAATCATTTAACTAAAAAGTATTTAATTAATTTTTTTACGAGAGCCGGATGATGTAGTTTTTATTTAATTAAAAAAATAAATACCCGAACTTGTAATCCGCCCAAACCCTGCCAAGCAAACCATACCAAAGATAGAGTGATCCCTGGGAGAGCTATTATAAATTAACAAGTAGGATTCCTTTGAAGGTAGAAGGCACAAGTCAGAAGCAAAGAGGAAAAAAACGAGGGAAGCCAGATTTTTTTAGGTAGAATTTAACGCCCAAATTCTGCATAATAGCCTTCTAACTTCTGCCTGTGGAAAACAGGCAATTCTGTTAAACTATAGAATGTGCTGCCAGTCGGTATCTACAATAAACTCAATTTATAGAAACTCATGCAGATAGATATAAGCATTCCTTCTGAAACGCTATCGCCGACTCGTACTGGCGGCACACCGAATTTAATAGAAGAAGTCTGGAGGCTGTACGATCGCGCCCTGGCAGCTACCAGCAACGGCATCGCGATCGCGGACGCTACCCGGCCGGACAAGCCTATAGTCTACTGCAACGGGGCTTTCGAGCGGATTACAGGGTACAATCGCAGCGAAATAATCGGGCAGAACTGCCGCTTCCTGCAAGGCCCGGATACCGATGGCGCTGCCGTCGATCAAATCCGCGTGGCCCTGAAAGAACAGCATGACTGCAAAGTAGTTCTCAAAAACTACCGCAAAGACGGCACCGCCTTCTGGAACGAACTCACCATCTCGCCGGTGCGCGACAGCAGCGGGATCGTTACCCACTTCATCGGCGTCCAATCTGATATCACCGATCGCTTCCAAGCAGAAGAAGCCCTCAAACAAGCCGAGGCAAAATACCGCAGCATCTTTGAAAACGCCACCGAAGGCATATTTCAAACCGCCCCAGACGGGCGCTACCTCAGTGCCAACCAGGCACTCGCCCGAATGTACGGCTATGATTCCCCCTCAGAACTGATCGCAAAATGTTCGGCAAAAAACCTTTACGCCGATCGCACCCGCCGCGCTTCCTTCATGGCAGAAATCAGCAAAAATGGCTCCCTGAAAGAGTTTGAGTCCTGCGTCCGCCGCCAAGACGGCAGCACTACCTGGATCTCGGAAAACGTGCGCGAAGTCCGCGACGAAGATGGCGAACTCCTTTACTACGAAGGAACCGTCGCCGAAATCGCCGATCGCAAACAAGCCGAAGCAGCCCTGCGAAATCAAGAATACTGGCTGAAAACCGCGATTAATGCCGTGCCCGACGCGATCAACCTTACAGACAGCGAGGGGCGCTGGCTGATTGCCAACGACTGCGCCCTCCAACTTTTGGGCTGGGAAACCGCAGACTACCAGGGGAAAACTACTGCCGAACTCGCTGCCGCCGCCGATCCCAGAGTCAGAGAAATCCTGCTAACTTGGCAGGAAACCGACGAAACCACCTGGCAAGCAGGCACTCTTACCTCCAGCCGCCAAATTGTCTCCTTGCCCACAGGCGGCAGCAATTTGTTTGAAGTGCGGAAAGTGCCGCTGTTCAACCCCGACGGTTCGCGCAAAGGTTTGGCAGTCGCGGGGCGGGACATCACCCAGGAAGTGGCAGCGGATGCAGCTTTGCGAGACAGCGAACAGCGGTTTCGGGCAATTTTTGAACGCGCTGCGATCGGCATGGTAGTCGCTACCCTCGAAGGTGTTGCGATCGCCACTAATCCGGCATTTCAAGCTATGCTGGGGAGGTCGGAAGCTCAACTGCGCGGTGTCGGCCTCGACGACTGCACGCACCCGGAAGACGCACAAGTTTCGCGCCAGTTGCGCCAAGAGTTGGCAGCGGGCTCCCGCGAAGCTTATCAAATCGAGAAGCGCTACCTCCGCCAAGACGGCAGCATCAGGTGGGGACGCCTCAGCGCCTCTGTCATCGACAGCAGTCAGGGAACGCCACAGTTTATTTTGCAAATGGTAGAGGATATTACCGATCGCAAACAAGCCGAGTCAGCTTTGTTTCAAAATGAGGCTAAGTGGCGATCGCTAATTCTCAACAGTTCCGACATCATTACTATTCTCGACGCCAGCGGTCGCATTGTTTACGAAAGCCCTTCTGTAGAAAGAGTTTTAGGCTACGAACCAGATGAACTCGCCGATCGAATTGCTCTCGATTTGATCCACCCTGACGACCTGCCCTCGGTGATTTCCGACGGCGAAAAACTGATGGCAAATCCAGGCGATCCGATCGCCGTAGAAGGTCGATTCCGTCGCGCTGACGGTTCTTGGTGTTTTCTTGAAGGTGTCGGCATCAACTTGCTAGCAGACCCCGCTGTGAAAGGAATTGTGATCAACTCCCGCGACATGACGGCGCGCAGGCAAGCAGAGTACCGCCTCAGCAAAATCAACGAGTGCTTTTTGGGATTCACCACCGACGCCGCTGACAACATCCAGCGGCTGACATCCTTAGCCGGTGAGCTTTTGGGCGGAAACTGCGCCATCTACAGCCACGTCGGTGGCGAACTCCTGCGGGCGATCGCGACTTGGCAAGCGCCCCCTGACTACCCGCTGGTCGATCGCGCCGAGGGCCACATCTGCACCGACGTATGCAGCAAAGGAAGCGATCGGGCTGTTGCGATTCCTGACTTGCAGAGCACGATCTACGCCCAAACCGATCCTGCTGTCATCCGCTACCAACTGCGAAGCTATCTGGGACAAGCAGTGCGGCTGGGCGGCAATTACGTGGGTGCGCTGTGCCTTCTCTACACTGAGTCGATCGCGCCCACAGAAGCCGACTGCAAGCTGATCGGAATTATTGCTGCGGCGATCGGAGTTGAGGAAGAACGGGCCGCCGCCGCCGATCGCGATCGACAAAAATCCCAAGAACTGCAAACAGCTTTGAGCGAGTTGCAGCAAACTCAAATGCAGTTAGTACAAACCGAAAAAATGTCTTCCCTCGGACAGGTGCTAGCAGGAATTGCCCACGAAATTAACAACCCCGTGGGCTTTGTCGCCGGCAACCTCTGCCACGTCCGAGGCTACGTTCTAGACTTATTAGAAATCGTGCAGGTGTATCGAGAAGAGTACCCGAATCCCCCAGCCCAACTTCAGCAACAAGCCGATGATATAGACTTAGAATTTCTAGCAGAAGACCTGCCCAAGTTGCTCAATTCGATGCAGACCGGATGCGAGCGCATTGTAGAAATTATTCAAACTCTTCGCAATTTCTCGCGGGCAGACGAAGCTAAAATCAAGACTGCCGACATTCACGAAGGTTTAGAAAGTACCTTGTTAATGTTAAACACCCGACTGAAAGCCAAAGCCAACTGGCAGGGCATTAAAGTGATCAAAGAATACGGAGAACTGCCGCAAATAAGCTGTCATCCCGGACTGTTAAATCAGGTATTTATGAATGTATTGGCAAATGCGATCGACGCCTTGGAAGAAAGCAGCAGCCAAGCCAAAGACACCGGAA
>NZ_JAUBQU010000038.1:0-51103 GCF_036701435.1 Microcoleus sp. Pol12A5 | reverse complement strand
GTCAAGTTCTCAAAATGGTTTAAAAAACTAATGTTCAATAAGTCTGTCGGATTCGATACACCTATTGTTTTTTGTTGGGAAGTTAAAGTCGAAGTAAACCCTTTCGCCATCGCTCGCACCTATGAATTACGCACTTGATTTACCTAAATACTTCATCTTATCATGTTTTAGGTTGAAATTAAGATGCGTTTACCCTGATTGCCTACCCGCAATAAGGACAACTATAAGATAGATGCCAGAAAACTTTTTTGTCGAAGACAGACTGACCAACCGACATTTATATGTCTTTGCTACAATTACCGCAAAGTCCGTAAATCAAGACCATTATTTTTCAGCTATCTCCTCACAAATATGAAATAATTGTTTTTTGCTATACTTCCCAAACCTCAATTTTACATGAACATCCGCATCGGCAACGGCTACGACATTCACTGCTTAGTCCCAGAACGCCCCCTCATCCTCGGCGGCGTCCACATTCCTCACGAATTAGGATTGCTCGGTCACAGCGACGCAGACGTGCTCACTCATGCGATTATGGACGCGATGCTCGGAGCTCTCAGCTTAGGAGATATCGGTCTGTATTTCCCGCCGACTGACTCGAAATGGAAAGGTGCTGATAGTCTCGTATTGCTGGCACAAGTCAATCAGTTAATATTAGATAAAGGCTGGGAAATCGGGAATATTGATTCGGTGGTGGTGGCAGAACGTCCAAAGCTGAAACCGCATATTGAGCAAATGCGCGATCGGCTTTCTTCCGTCCTACAATTAAAACCCGACCAAATCGGCATCAAAGCTACTACAAACGAAAAGTTAGGGCCGGTGGGGAGAGAAGAAGGAATTGCAGCCTATGCTGTAGTTTTGTTAGTGCTAAAATAGAACTTTAATCTACGTTTTAGGAAAGCCAAAACCATGCAAACTGAAACCTTGGATTTAGAGTTACCCACAGACGCAGATATTATCGCATTGGATAAGGACGATCGCATAGTCGCGCTAATCGAGGTCACAATTATTCAAGCTTAAGAAACAGCAGCAAAAAAGCAGAGGATTGCTGATTACATAATTTCTTGGATGAAAGCTGCGTTAGCTAAGATGTCCGAACAACGCACAGTCATTCCCTATGCTATGTTGGTTGACACCGAACAAATTCGGATTTTCCAATGGGACGGCGTGAATTTATCTGAACCTGTTTGCTCTCTAAACACGGGTGAAATACTTCGTTATTATCAGCCTGACTTTGGTAGCAAAGGGATATTTGGACATACTATTGAAACGCTGGTAGAAGCGTGGCTGCATGACTTGGCCTATCACTGGAATTCAGAAATTCCCCCAGCGTCTGAACAGATAGCAGCAATCGGTTTGCTGCCGCTGCTAGCAGGTGGAACAACAAAATCCGGAGTGAAATTAGGTGGCAATTCTATATATCGAGACCAATTTTTTGATGAGTATTGCTACAGGGCGCGAGGCTGAAGCAATTATGTTGCTGCGGGATTTCTCATCATCAGTTCAGTTGGTTATACCCAGCATTTGTTATATGGAGTCTCTATCGGCTTTAGAGGACGACTTGAAGCGACAAAAGTATTTTAAGGAACAGCTAGGGCGTCAAATCAGTGAAACAAAGCGAGATGTGAGATCTGAACAGGTCGCATCTCTATCTTTGCACCTAGAACAGTCATTGATTTACTATAGCAATCGAATAGATGAAATTCAATTTCGATTGCGTGAAGCAATTTATATGCTGTCGCAAAATGCAGAAATGATTGTATTAAATACAGAGATTCTCGAAGCCAGCTTAAACACAACTATCATCGAAAAAGACCCAACAGACAATTTGATTTTACACTATATCTTGAGTCATGCCCGCTTGCACCCCACAGAAACCAAAGCATTTCTAAGTGGCAACGTCAAAGAATTGCGCAAACTACCAGAAGTTCAATATGCTTTGGAGGAAGTAGGGATAACCAAGTATTTTTCACGCACTGAAGACTTTCTCGGTTGGTTACAATCTCAGTCATAGTTGCACGCAGGTGGTAAACTAAAAAATTATGAAAATTTCTATGATGTTACATTCAAGACTGCGCTGGCTGGCGATTTTACTTGTGGCAATTGGCACTATAACTCTGTCTGCGTGCACTCCAGCCCGATCGACGAACTTAGCAAACAGACTCATCGTTCCTACCCCCAGCGGCCCAGCTACCTTTAACTACCCGCTAAATCAATCTGCATACAGCGTCTTTGGCTATATGTACGAGGGATTGATCAACGAAAACGGCTTGACATCGGAGCTAGAACCCGGTTTAGCCGAGTCGTGGGAAGTTTCTAAAGATGGCAAAAAGATTGTCTTCACCCTGCGAGAGGGGTTGAAATGGTCGGACGGCGAACCGATGACTACTGATGACATTATCTTTAGCTATGAAAAGATTTATTTCAATGACAAAATCCCTAGCGGTTTGAAAGATACTCTGAGGGTTGGCATGAGTCGCCAATTCCCAACAGTTAAAAAAATAGACAGCCGCCGTGTTGAATTTTCCGTTGCAGAACCCTTTGCTCCATTTATTAGATATGCTGGGGGAATCCCAATTTTACCAGCTCATATTTTACAGGAAGCTGTCGAAAATACAGATGCCGACGGCAAACCTAAATTCCTGACTACTTGGGGGACGGATACTGACCCTAAAAAAATTGTGGGGAATGGTCAATATCGAATGCTGAGCTACACTCCCAATCAGCGCGTGGTTTTGGAAAGAAATCCGTATTTTTGGCGCAAAGATGCTGAGGGAAATGTCCAGCCTTACATCCAGCAAATTGTTTGGCAAATTATCGAAAATACTGATAATCAACTGCTGAATTTTCGATCTGGCGATTTGGATACTCTAAACGTGGAGCCGGAAGTGTTTCCCCTACTGAAACGGGAGGAAAAACGCGGCAAATATACGGTCTTCAACGGCGGCCCGGATACAGGCAGCGTGTTTATGTGTTTCAATCTGAATAAGGGGCGCAATGCTCAAAATCAGCCGTTTGTAGACCCGGTTAAGTCTCGCTGGTTCGCGAGTAAAGAATTTCGGCAGGCGATCGCCTACGGCATCAACCGCGAGGCGATGACTAACAATATTTATCGCGGACTTGGCGCGCCGCTGCATTCCCCAATCCCGGCGCAAAGTCCGTTCTACCTGTCCCCAGAACAGGGATTGAAAACTTATAGTTACGATTTGGAAAAAGCCAAAGAGTTGCTGTTAAGTGCTGGTTTCAAATATAACAGTGAGGGACAATTATTGGATGCAGATAGCAACAAAGTGCGATTTACTTTGTTGATGGCTGCGGGTAAAAAAGTTCGGGAACAAATGGGAACACAGATTAAGCAAGATTTAGGCAAACTGGGGATGCAAATTGATACGCAGTTCCTGAGTTTTAACACTTATGTGGAAAAACTGCGATTGACGCGGAATTGGGATACTTACCTCGGTGGTTTTACGGGAGGTACTGAACCGCACAGCGGCTACAATATTTGGTCAGTCAATGGAACTTTGCACAGTTTCAACCAGGGCCCGCAATCCGGAGAACCCCCGATTAAGGCTTGGAAAGTTGATGACTGGGAGCAGAAAATCGATGACCTTTACGTGAAAGCTTCCCAGGAGCTGGATGAGGCGAAGCGCAAGGAGCTTTATGGAGAAACGCAGCGGATTATAGCAGAACAAGTGCCTTTTATTTATATGGTGAATCCGCTGACTTTTGAGGCGGTACGCGATCGCGTTTCGGGAATTCGCTACAGTGCCCTGGGCGGTGCTTTCTGGAATTTGTACGAGCTGAAAATTGCAGAATAGTCAGTTATTATTGGTTATTTGTTAGTTGTTATTGGTTATTTTTTACTAATGATAACGGACAACTGACAACTGACAACTGACAACGGATAACGGACAACTGACAACTGACTAATATTTATGGAACCTGAAATTTTACAGAAGTTACTCGAATCAGTTGCCGCAGGCGATATTAGCCCGATCGCAGCTTTGGATAAATTAAAGCATTTTGACTTTGAACAAGTCGGCGATTTTGCCAAAATTGACCACCACCGTACTTTAAGAACTGGTTTTCCTGAAGTAATTTGGGGACCGGGGAAAACGCCCGACCAAATTGTTGAGATTATCGAGGCGATGCGCGGGCGAAATTCTGCGGTGATGGCGACACGAATCGAACCGAAAGTTTTCGAGCAATTGCAACAAAAAATACCAGATTTGTGCTACTACCAAAAGGCTCGAATTTGTGCAATTTCTCCTAATTCCCCAACTCCGCAGCATTCGGGTACTGTGACTATTATCAGTGCGGGAACGGCGGATTTGCCTGTAGCGGAAGAGGCGGCAATTACTGCGGAACTTTGCGGTTTTCAGGTGCGACGTTTGTGGGATGTCGGAGTTGCCGGCATTCACCGCTTGCTGAGCAACCGGCACGTGATTGCCGGTGCTGATGTGTTGATTGCGGTTGCGGGTATGGAAGGCGCTTTGGCGAGTGTGGTTGCGGGTTTGGCAGATTGTCCTGTGATTGCTGTGCCGACAAGTGTGGGTTACGGCGCGAGTTTTGGCGGGATTGCTCCTCTTTTAACTATGCTCAATTCTTGTGCGGCTGGTGTGGGTGTGGTGAATATTGATAATGGGTTTGGGGCGGCGATTTTGGCTTGTCAAATTCTGAGAACTGCTGGCAGAGTGGGGAGAATCAAAGAGGGGGAGAATGGGAGAGAGGGGGAATAGTTACAAACCCCCTCGATTAGATAAGACTAAAGCCAACTATCACACGACGATCGATTTTTAGGGTGCATCTTGCACCATTCTCAACAACAGGCTTTCCGGCCTGTTACACAAAGAGTGAGTTTTCTTGTGGGGTGGGCATCCTGCCCGCTAAAAAACCTCATTGAAAATGGTGCAACATCTCAGGTGCGTCAGACTCCGTTATTGAAAGATTATTGAAGATTACGGGTAGTAGAGCACCTTACTATCTATGCCAGTGGCGTCCAGGACTGCCAGACTCGGCGGTTGAAACCGCGTTTACACTTCCCTCTCGTCCCAGCAGAGGGCGACTAAAAATACAGGAGGTATTATTGCCGGATTTGATATTACTTGCTGCCCAGCCAAATCGGATAAGCAGAAGAATCCTCAGCTTTTAACTTTTGCGCCTGATAACTCTTGCTAGTCCAACTAGCTACTGTTTGCAGGCTTTCTGTCAAACAACTTTCACTGCCAAACGCTTCAAATCCCAAAGTCCACCACGCGCTGCCGTTAATGTTCAACTGAGTAAGTTCCACGGTGCAACCTTGGGGAATTGGGGCTTCCACAGGCACAGACATCAGGGAACCAGGGGTCGAAACTTGATAAAGACGCTGCGCTCGCTTTTTCTTGACTGCCACCCACTTTCCTGTCGCCACAATATCCGCTGGTATCGGCGCTATCGTGTCCGCACAAACCCACTTCAGCCACTTTTCGGCTTTGCCTTCCCAGCGGTTGCCGAACTGCATCGTCCCCAACTCTCCCTGACGCCACTTTACCTCCAAAGTTTTCCCACGCAGCTTCACTCCCAAGTAGTCGCAGCTTGGTACTAGCAAATATATGTCTTCCCGCTCTTCAGGAGGCGAAAGATACCCGCCGAGACTCTCGCTTCCAAACCATTGATTGATCGATTTTGGCAGTGCACCGCTATAAAACCACCGCATTTCCAGACTGGCCCGCATAAATTTTTCCTCCGTTCCACAATTTTCGTCAAACCCAGACTGGATTTGCCATACACCATCGACTTTTGTGCCTCTCCACTCTATCCTCCCCCCTCCGGGGCCCAGAGTCTACCCACAGTCCTACCATTTTAGATTTTAGATTTTAGATTTTAGATTGGGGAAAGACTTACTCTATAAGGGTTTAGAGCTTGCCTGCAGTTGCATTTTTTTACTGGTGTCAGATCGAGGTCTTTAAAAAAAATTTCTCACAATCCTTTACATATCTTCACAAGTCTGTTACATTTATTTACAGTACACTAAAAACCATTTAGGAAAAAAACATGAGTAACAGAGGCTTAATGCTGGACGACCAAGGCAAAATGAACAATTTTGCGATCGAGCCGCAAGTATACGTCGATGACGAACCCCGCACTGGCTTTACCCCCTACGCAGAACGCTTAAACGGCCGCCTAGCCATGATTGGCTTTGTTTCTCTCTTGGCTTTAGAAGTTTCGACCAAGCACGGGCTGATTAGCTGGCTGACTCACCTGTAATGATTTTGTTAACAATTAAACTATATGGCTATGGATCGCTGGCGGTACACAAACAGCGATCCATAGCTTAACTATTTTGAGGGGCAAGGTTTGATGAGACAATTAAAATTAAATATTTTTGTTTTACCCTACTTGTAAAAAGAATGCTCAAACGAATTGCGGCAATACTTCTGGTGGTTCTAAGCCTCACCTTGACAGGTTGTGTGTCTAAAGTCACCGGACTCAAAAGCTACGTTGATACTGGCGACGGCTATCAATTTCTCTATCCTAACGGCTGGCTGCCGATCGCGGTTTCTAACGGGCCCGATGTGGTCTTCCGCGATTTGATTCAGCAAACCGAGAACGTCAGCGTGGTAATCAGTCCAGTCGCGGGGGGCAAAACTCTGGCGGATTTGGGAACGCCGACGGATGTGGGATACAAGCTCAGCAAAAGTGCCATCGCCCCGAGTGATTCCGGCCGCGAAGCTGAATTAGTCAATGCAGAAGCTCGTGAATCGCGATCGAAAAACTATTACATTTTAGAATACGCCGTTAAGTTACCAAACCAAGAACGGCACAACTTAGCGAGTGTAGCCGTCAGCCGCGGCAAACTTTTTACGCTTAACGTTTCCACTACCGAAGAACGCTGGCCCAAAGTAAAAGAAGCTTTTGAGAAAGTTGTTAAATCTTTCTCTGTTTATTAGTAGGTTAAAAAGTAATTGGGAATGGGGAATGGGGCATGGGCATTGGGGATGGGGAATAGTTTCTTTTTCTTCCTTCTTACCTTTTCTTTCTTCCTTCTTCCTTCTTCCTTCTTCCTTCTTCCTTCTTAACTTATTATGAAAATTCCAACTTTTGTATTAGCTTCAGCTTCTCCAGCGCGCCGTCGCCTCCTAGAAAATGCCGGCATTCAAGCTGTGATTTGCCCCAGCGACTTTGATGAAGGGCAAATACAAATGAGGGATGCCACTAATTTAGTGCAGGTTTTAGCAGAGGGAAAAGCTGAGGCTGTAGCTAAGTTTTTACTGGCTAATTCTCACGCGCAAATCCCCAATCCCAAATCTTGTTTGGTGTTGGGATGCGATTCAATTTTGCTCATAGATGGCGAAATTCACGGCAAACCCAAGGATGCGGAAGAAGCAATCTCGCGCTGGCAGAAAATGCGCGGTAAGGTGGGCGAACTCTATACGGGTCATGCTTTAATTGATACTAGATTCGATGACTTTGGTGAGGCTAGGTCGCGATCGCTTATTCGCTGTCAAGTTACAAAAGTTCATTTTGCGGAAGTTACCTCCCGCCAAATTGCAGCCTACGTCGCCACCGGAGAACCCTTGCAATGTGCAGGCTGTTTTGCATTGGAAGGTAAAGGCGGCTTTTTTGTCGAACAAATCGAAGGATGTCACACAAATGTGATTGGTTTGAGCTTACCTCTGCTGCGGCAAATGCTCACCGAAATGGGATATGATGTGGCGGATTTCTGGCAATCTTAAATATTGTTAAATTCATGTCAGGAATCGGGAGGCACAGCCTCGCTGATATGCCTTCCCAGGCAGAGCCTGGGAACGAGGATTGATAGCCTTGGTGTTGTGGGATGGGCGTCCCCCCTGTCCGTGTTCTGCTTCTTAGCAGCAATGTGTACCGATTTGAATTAACCTAGAGTGAGCGCCCCCTCCGATATAGGTATAAACTGAAGTTGAGCCGGCGAAACATCCTTCACCAAACCCAAGATATTGCCGGTGCTAGCTTCCCGAATCACCGTCGCCTTAGTATTTAAAATTCTAAAATCAGCAGTGCGAGGAATTCCCGGAGGAAAAGGGCCACTGCTGTCATAATCTCTGGCATCACCAATTGTTAAAAACCTTTCGGTCAAAACAATATCATTTTGCGTCAGTCCTCCCGCCAATCCAATTACATCACCTTCAGCCGGATTGTAATCGAGAAGAAAATCTGCCGGCACTTCATCTACATCAAAATTGCCACTAGGAGGCGGTTGAAGCGAACCAATCTCCCCCGAAGTTGCTCCCGCTTCTGTGCGGAGGACAAACATATCTGCGCCTTCACTTCCCCAAAGTCTATCAATTCCAGCATCACCGATGAGAGTATCGTTTCCACTCTCTCCTACTAAAGCATCATTCCCTTTACCACCGCGAATAAAGTCATTGGCCGTGCCTCCATAAACGTAGTCATCACCTTGATCTCCGCTGACAAAATCGCTGCCACATTCTCCATAAAGCATGTCAAAATCTTGGCCCCCGCGAATAGTATCGCTGCCACAACCTCCGATTAAAGTATCTGTGCCACTGTTACCGTTTATCAGTTCCGCACCACCGGAACCTCTGACAAAATCGTTACCAGCTAAGGCACGCAAACCTCCGGGAGTATTCCGCAGAATTCCATTTGCTAATAGAAATGCGTCGTCATTGGGAGTTAAGTCAAAAAAGTTGGGGTCGCTGGCTGGATTTGGCAATAGCCCTGTGAGTAATTTGATGTTTGGGGGATCAGCAATAATTGGGTCTGAATTTTCAGCTAATGCTCTAATTTCTCCGAGATTTGTTTCTAACATCCTAAGTTTCTCCTTGTTTGATTAACTTTGTTGATATTCTGATTTTAACAAAGGTTCCAATTAAGAAATCTGCGGCAATCTGGGGTTAAAACAATCAAATTATTGTCAAAATTGCCGGATATCTTTGTTCAACAAGCCTAGCTTATTGAGACTAACCTGCTCGTCCAAATCCGCAAATATTTTGAACTGTGCACCAATAATTCTGGGGATCGCGTACTCTATTACCCGTCAGCAGTCAGCGTGGGAAAACCCAGAGACTGCTAATTGTCATGAAACCTTGAGTTAAGTTCGGAATAATTAATATGCTAGACACTGCGATCGAATCTATTCAAGCCAGAGAAATCCTCGACTCCCGCGGCCGCCCCACCATTGAAGCTGAAGTTTACCTAGCCAACGGTGTTGTGGGGCTCGCCCAAGTCCCCAGCGGCGCCTCTACAGGCTCTTTTGAAGCCCACGAACTCCGCGACGACGACAAAAGCCGTTACGGCGGTAAAGGCGTCCTGAAAGCCGTCTCTAACGTCGAGCACAAAATTGCCCCCGCTTTGGCTAATCTCGATGCGATCGACCAAGCACTCGTAGACAAAACCATGATTGACTTGGACGGTTCCCCTAACAAATCCCACCTCGGCGCAAATGCCATTCTCGGAGTCTCCTTAGCCACAGCAAAGGCGGCCGCCGAAACTTTAGGACTCCCCCTTTACCGCTACTTGGGCGGCCCCTTAGCTAACGTTTTACCCGTGCCTTTGATGAACGTGATCAACGGGGGATCTCACGCTAACAATAATGTCGACATTCAAGAATTTATGATTGTCCCTGTGGGTGCGCCTTCTTTTAAAGAAGCTTTACGCTGGGGTGCAGAGGTATTTGAATCCTTGAGTAAAGTCTTAAAAGCTGAGGGTTTGCTGACTGGTGTGGGTGATGAAGGCGGTTTTGCGCCTAATCTGAAATCCAATCAAGCAGCTTTGGATTTGTTGATTGCAGCTATTGAAAAAGCTGGCTACAAACCGGGTGAACAAGTTGCTTTGGCTTTGGATGTTGCTGCTAGCGAATTTTACAAAGATGGGCAGTACACTTACGACGGTGTGGCTCATTCGCCGGCAGAATTAATCGATTATTTGGATGGTTTGGTGAGTCAATATCCGATTATTTCGATTGAAGATGGTTTGCACGAAGACGATTGGGACAGTTGGGTAGCGCTGACGCAGAAAATGGGCAGCAAAGTTCAGTTGGTAGGTGACGATTTGTTTGTTACTAATCGCACGCGGCTGCAAAAAGGAATTGATTTGAAAGCTAGCAATTCGATTTTGATTAAGCTGAATCAAATTGGTTCTTTGACAGAGACTTTGGATACGATCGACCTGGGCAAGCGGAACAGCTATCGAGCAGTCATCAGCCACCGTTCCGGTGAAACTGAAGATACCACAATTGCCGATTTAGCGGTAGCGACTCGCGCCGGTCAAATCAAGACTGGTTCTTTGTGTCGCAGCGAACGAGTTGCCAAATATAACCGTTTATTGCGGATTGAAGACCAATTGGGCGATCGGGCAATTTATGCTGGGTCGATCGGTTACGGACCTAAATAACACTTGGTAATTGGTAATTGGGAATGGGTAATTGGTAATCGGTAATCGGTTAGTTTTTAATTTTCATTACCAATGCCCAATGCCCAATGCCCAATGCCCAATTACCAATTAAGGATAGAAAGCCAATTGTGGCAAGCCCAAAGTTTCTTCCCAGCCCATCATCAAGTTCATGCACTGGATGCCTTGACCGGCTTGTCCCTTAATTAAATTGTCGATCGCCGACAGTACAATCACCCTGTCAGTACGCGGATCGACTTCGATGCCGATGTAACAAAGATTCGTACCACAAGCCCATTTTGTTTGCGGATAAACTCCAGCAGGCAACACTTTTACCCAAGGACAATTGCGGTAAAAAGCGCTGAAAATTGTGATTAAATCTTCCCGCACCAAACCTGGATCGCGCAAAGTTGCATAAACAGTCGCCAGAATTCCGCGCACCATCGGAATTAGGTGGGGAGTAAACTGAACTTTAATATCGTGTCCCGCTAAATCGCTGCAAATTTGCTCGATTTCTGGCGTGTGACGGTGGCGGCCAACGCCGTAAGCACCCAGAGAACCCTCTGCTTCAGCTAATAAGAGATTAACTTCGGCTTTCCGGCCCCCTCCCGAAGCACCGGATTTGGCGTCTATAATTGCTGTTTCTGGCACAATGAGGCCTTGTTTTAGCAAAGGTGCCAGGGCTAACAAACTAGCAGTGACGTAGCAGCCCGCACAGCCTACTAACTGAGCGTCTTTAATTCGATCGCGATACAATTCTGGCAAACCGTAAACAGCCGTTGCAGCCACTGATGAGTCCGATCGCTCGCCGCCGTACCAAGCTTTGTAAGTTTCCAGATTTTCAAATCTGTAGTCAGCCGACAAATCCAAGACTTTACAGCCTTTTTCGAGCAGCGTCGGTGCCATTTTGCAAGCTAAACCGTTCGGCAGCGACAGAAACACAACTTCACATTTTGCCGCTATTTTGTCTAAGTCGATCGCCTCCACAGTCAAGTCAATGCAGTTAGTCAAATGCGGATAAAGGCTGGAAAAAGGTTTTCCCGCACTGCTATCCCCGCCCAAATACACTACTTCAGCCGCTGGGTGATCCGCCAGCAGTCGCACAAGTTGCACGCCGCCGTACCCTGAAGCGCCGATAATTCCTACAGGCACACGTCCAACATCTCCCATTTTCCTTTATCCCCTCAGCCGTTGAAGTCAAAAACGCTTGAACTTTTGCTGCATTGTAGTACCAAACGCCAACTTTGGTGGCAAAGAATTGTGTTGTTTTGTGTTGGAGGTGCATTTTTGTTAATTTTCGGCTGTTTGACCCCGCCCAAAAACGGATGGAAAGCCCGGACTCCTTTCCTGGAGAGTCCCAAACTTGAGACCAAAGTTCCATCTTCCAAATTCAAAGGTGCAAGTAAATCTAAAATCTAAAATCTAAAATCGACTGACCGATCGCCAAAACCCTAAAATTAACAAACTGATGTGCGATCGTGCTATAAAAAAACTTACTTTAACCCATCCACAAACCGGAGATTAAAATTTTTCCCTCTTGCCTCTTGTCTCTTGCTTCTTCCCTCTTGCTTGTTCCCTCTTCCGTCTTCCCCCTTCCTTCTTCCTACCTATGGGCATAGTTGTAGAAAACGTATCAAAACAGTTTGGCAGTTTCCAAGCACTCGATCGAGTCAGCTTAGAAATTGAATCGGGTTCCCTAGTCGCATTGCTGGGCCCGTCTGGTTCAGGCAAGTCTACACTGCTGCGACTGATTGCCGGTTTAGAAATGCCCGACTCCGGCAAAATCTGGCTAACAGGCCAGGATGCCACCAATACTAGCGTCCAAGACCGCAAAATTGGGTTCGTGTTTCAGCACTACGCGCTATTCAAGCACATGACAGTGCGAAAAAACATCGCTTTCGGGATGCAAATTCAGAAAACACCACCCGCGAAAGTCAAATCGCGGGTAGAAGAATTGTTGAATTTAGTGCAATTGGCAGGATTGGGCGATAGATACCCGTCGCAACTTTCAGGAGGCCAGCGGCAGCGGGTGGCCCTCGCCAGAGCCCTGGCTGTGGAACCGAAAGTGTTACTGCTAGACGAACCTTTTGGAGCTCTCGATGCCAAAGTTCGCAAAGATTTGCGTGCTTGGTTGCGGCGGCTGCACGACGAAGTTCACGTTACCACAGTCTTTGTGACGCACGATCAAGAAGAAGCGATGGAAGTTGCCGATCGAATTACAGTAATGAATAAAGGTAAAATCGAACAAGTCGGCACACCCGCAGAAATTTACGACCATCCAGCTAGTGCTTTCGTAATGAGTTTTATCGGCCCAGTCAATGTATTGCCCAGCAGTTCAAGAATGTTTCAAGACAACGGGTTTGACTCAGCCAACCCAGAGATTTTCTTGCGCCCTCACGATGTAGTAATTGAAACTACAGAAAATAGTGCAACGGTGCCTGCCAGAATCAGTCGCTTGATTCATTTGGGATGGGAAATTCAGGTAGAATTAACCTTAGATGACGGTCAAGTAGTAAACGCTAATTTGACTAGAGAAAGATTCGATAGCTTGAACTTGCAGCCCCAGCAAAGAGTTTTTGTAAAGCCAAAAGATGCCAAGTCCTTTCCACTTTTTTATTCCATCTAACACCAATTCTGAAAACTAAAGCTAAATTTAGATTGGATACGGCTTTTCCAAGGAGGTGGCGCGGTGCGGTGTTTCTACAAAAAAAATTATAGGGACACGGCACCGCGCCGTGTCCCTAATCTTTTATACAGACAACTGTCCGGTGACTACTGCGCGCTGAGTTAGTCTTTAATCTTGCTGACAGCTTTTTTGACTTGTTGCTCAAAGGATGTAGCTTGTGTATTGGAAGGATTTTTCATTTTTTCAATGTCAGCGTCTCCCTGAACTTCGTTGGGTCCTTTGCTGGCTTTCTCTTGAGTTTCTTCCAAGGACATTGGTTTTTTGAGTACAGCTTCTTGAGATTCTTTTTCAATCCCTAAAAGTTGGTCTTCACCTTTGGTGGGGCTGCTAGTAACGGCAAAAGCGGGAAAAGCATTAGAAACAAACATCAAGGCACAAAAACAAACAGCTATTAAAGTGCGGACTAAACGCTTGGCAGGGAAGTTAAAGCTGATAAAAGACATACAAAATTTCTCCGTTTTTAGAAGTTTTGATCGCTAAGATTGTTAACAGGATGAAGCTCACTCATATTCTGCACAATCTTTAACTCTATTTTGATAAAAGCAACCGTTGCTTTCTTTCAAATTGAGTTAATATATAATATTTAGCTGAAAAAGCTGGTATTTGAAATCCTTCTCAGGGAATATTTCTAGTTGAGTGGCGTCGGTCGCCCCAAGAGATTTATGTAGAAGGCACTTGTGTAGAAGCAAAAAACTCTCTACAAGTGCCTTCGGAGGCGCCTCACATAGCAGTATCAATGTCAGTAACTGATTTTATCGTGGGGTGGGGGCGGGTTTATTTAGCCTGTTTGCAATGTGAGAGGGCGCTTGAGTGAAACCGCAGAGCGGTTTGTGGAAAATGTTGCAAGATATGAGATGCGCCCGACTATCCACTGACTAATGACTAATAACCAATGGCTGCTGCTGTCGCACGGGAACTTGAAATTTTGCTAGATAAGTTTTAATTTCTCCTACACTGAGTTGCCCGTAATGCAGCAGGGAAGCCAGCAGGGCTGCTTCTGCTTTGCCCTCAGTCACGGCTTCGTAGATGTGGTGGCAGTTGCCGGCGCCGCCGGAAGCAATGACCGGAATTTCGACAATTTCGGCAATGCTTCGAGTTAATTCCAAATCGTAACCGGCTTGAGTGCCGTCCGAGTCCATGCTTGTCACCAGAATTTCACCGGCGCCGCGCTGTTCGGCTTCTTTGGCCCAGGCGATCGCATCTTTGCCGGTATTTTCTCGCCCTCCGCGCACGTACACGTCCCAACCAGGATTATCTGCGTCTTGCCGTTTGCGAGCGTCGATCGCCACTACAATGCACTGATTGCCAAATCGATCGCTGGCTTTGTCAATTAAACTCGGATCGCGCACCGCCGCCGAATTAATACTCACTTTATCAGCGCCCGCCCTCAATAAACTTTTAATGGTGTCTAAAGATTGGATGCCGCCGCCCACCGTCAAAGGGATAAATACTCGATCGGCCGTGCGGTACACCACATCAATCATAATATTCCGGTCTTCGTGAGTCGCCGTAATGTCCAGAAATACCAACTCGTCAGCACCCGCATCATTGTAAACCTGAGCCATTTCTACCGGATCGCCAGCATCCTGAAGATTGACAAAATTGACACCTTTGACCACGCGACCGGCTTTCACATCCAGACAAGGTAAAATTCTTTTCGCCAACATACAATTCTCTTCCTATTTAACTTACTCGGCGGGAAGTGCCCCGCTATAACTGTACTCATCTTAGCGGTGGGATGAAAGCTAGGGTGGTTTTTTTCCGTCCTCCTTGTGGTCTTTACTCCTAGCTGGAGAACGAGTTAGACAGGCAAGAAATAACCAATCTCTCAGCTATCACGAGACGGTAACAATAAATAAAATTCGTTTTAAAAATTTGATAAATCATCATAAATTTCGCAACGCTTGCCATAACCAAGCAGTCAAAAGCGAGATCTATGGCATTTAGCACCTACTCTAGCATAGAGGATTTTTACTCTTAGTGGTTCCCTACGCTCCTCACCAACAGTTAATCTGAGAACAACAGACCTCAATCAGTCCGATTCGGGGTATGCTAAAAAATTATTAAAATTATTCAAAACATTTCTGCTGGAATGGACTTTGACACGCCACAGCTTCTTGCTGTTTTACCCGATTTCTTAAAATCGCTGATGGTCATAAGAATGGGGATGTAAAATAGGCACTTTTATAAAAATTGTTTGTTACAGTGCAATTACGATCGCTGGTTTTACTTTGGGAGTATCACTTCTGCAGGCAGTATAATAGTAAAAGTAGAACCCTTACCCACCTCGCTTTCAACCAACGTATCTCCACCCATAATCCGAGACAAATTTCTAGTAATTGCTAACCCTAATCCAGTACCCCCATACTGTCGTGTAGTTGAAGCATCAGCCTGGGTGAATGGTTGAAACAGTTTTTCCATTCGTTCTGGAGCTATACCAACGCCAGTATCACTTCTCTTAAATAAAATATACGGAATGGCTGATTTATGTTTTTGTCCATCGGCTCTTTCAGTTTTTCTATATTTCTTTTCTACCTTAATAGTAATTTGACCTTATTTTGTAAATTTGCTAGCGTTACTAAGTAGATTAAATAAGCTCTGACGTACCTTAGTTAAGTCAGTTTTCATATCTCCCAAATTATTTATGTTCACAGTTAACTACCAATATATTAGCATTCTTCTCCACCAGGGGCTTAATCATCATGATGACTTCCCTAATTAAATCTGAGATATCAACAGTTTCTAAGTAAAGTTCAACCTTCCCCGATTCAATTTTGGACAAGTCAAGAATGTCGTTAATTAGTCCAAGTAAATGTGTGCCTGCACCGTTAATTTTTTTCAGGTCTGGGATAAAAAATTTTTGATCTAAATCTTCGGCTTCTTCTTGCAACATTTCGCTATAGCCAATAATCGCATTGAGAGGGGTGCGGAGTTCATGGCTCATGTTAGCGAGAAACTGGCTTTTAGCAATGTTGGCTGCTTCGGCGGCTTCTTTAGCTGCTAATAATTCCACAGTCCGTAATTCAACTTTTTCTTCTAGTAGTTGCTTCTGTTGTTCTAGTTTTTTAGTTAGATTATATAATTTTAAATGAATTCTAATTCTCGCTAAAACTTCTTCACTTTGGAAAGGCTTAGAAATATAATCAACTGCTCCTACAGATAATCCATTGACTTTATTATGGAAATCAGATAAAGCACTTAAAAAAATTATGGGAATTTCGCAGATTAAGGGATTAGCTTTCAATCGTCGGCAAGTCTCAAAGCCATCAATACCGGGCGGCATCATTATATCTAATAAAATTAGTTCTGGCGGATGATATTCTACTTGTTCAATCGCAGTTTCACCATCAATAGCAACGGATACTTGATAACCCACGTCGGTCAATATGTGGGCTAGAAGTTCTAGGTTATTGGGATTATCATCTACAATCAAAATAGATTGATTGTCTGAGTTTTCAGTCATACATAATTTACTGGGTATGGGATACATAAATTTACAAAAATTTTGGGCTAGGGAGTATTTAGGAATTGCTCTATGTAAGTTCGCACCTGTTTAAGCTTAAAAGCTTTAGCAAATTCGCGCAGATTTTGAATAAAAGGGATAAACTCCTTGTCTATCAGTTCAATCCTCGTCAACTCTTGTAGTAAATCGTTAATTAATCCCTTACGACTAAGATTATACAAGATTAGCAAGTCATCCTGCGAAGGTGGCACAATCTCAACCACTTGTTTTGTCAATTCTCTTGTGCTTTGCGGTTGTAATTTATCTTCATATATCCATTCTAATTTCAGGAGAGATTTGATCGTATTTAACAGGCTATCAGCTTCGATAGGTTTGGGCAAAAATTCATTAGCTCCAATCTCTATACTTTTTTGGAGATCTGACTCAAATACACTGGCTGAAGACACGATAACTGATAAATTAGCCGATGATGCTAATTTACGCAAACTTTTAACCATTTCATAGCCATCCATAATCGGCATAACAATATCTGTAATAACCAGATTGGGCTGAACCTCAGCAATTTTATCCAGTCCTTCTTGACCATTTTCAGCCTCAAAAAGTATAAAGCCAATAGGGCTGAGTAAATTGACAATAACCGAACGGTTTTCCCAATGATCATCTACTACTAGAACTTTTGGCTTATCGCCCTTTAAACCAATAATAACACCCTGCTCAGAACTTTTAGAATTTTTTGCCCATTCCTTAGCTTCGGGTAAATCTATCTCAAACCAGAAAACACTACCTTTTCCTAATTCACTTTCAACTTGCAAGGTACTTCCCATCATATCAACAATTTTTTTGCTGATAGCTAATCCTAGTCCAGTCCCTTCTGATTGCTTCTTTATACTACCCGACTGCTCAAAGGGCAAAAAGATATTTTTAACATGATCGCTTGATATCCCAATTCCCGTATCTTCAACTTGGAATATAATTCGATACAAAGGTAGTTGCCTGACCTCATCTTCCAAGAGTTTTGAAGTAATTATCAATTTCACACTACCTTGTTCCGTAAACTTAATAGCATTGCCTAATAAGTTAATCAATACCTGTCGCAATCGTTTTTCATCCGCAAAAATCCCAACTGGGAGTTTACCTTCGATGGTATAGATAAAATCAATTCCCTTTTGATCTGCCCTGATCCGACAAATTTCAACCACTGCTTGCAGAAAAGCGGGAAAATGAAAATCTGTCGCATATATTTCCATTTTCTGGGCCTCGATTTTAGAAAAATCAAGGATATCGTTAATCAGAGTCAGTAGGTGGGAGCCACATTGGTTAATAATATTAATTCCTTTTTGATCGGACTCAACTATGTGTTTCGATCGCTGGAGAATTTGGGCATATCCTAAGATACCATTGAGAGGTGTCCGTAGTTCGTGGCTCATATTAGCTAGAAACTCGCTCTTAGCACGGTTAGCAGTATCGGCAATTTCTTTCGCGTGTTTAAGCTCTACAGTTCTGTCTTCAACTCGCAGTTCCAATTCCTCATTGGTTTTCGCAAGCGCGGCAAAAGATTCGCGGACTTGCTGAGCCATTTTGTTAAATAAATATCCCAAACGACCCAATTCATTTTGGCGGTTTACATTAACTTGAACATCAAGATTGCCAGCAGCAATACTCTCAGTTGCCGCCATTAATTTATTGAGTGGTGTAGAAATTTCTCGCCTTAAAATTAAGAATACAATAATAATTTCAATCAGTAATGCACTTAGCCCTAGCACTAGAATCATGCGAGCAGTAGCTAAGGCTTCTTGGGTTAGCAGAGATTTGGGGAAAACTGTGACCCAGTACCAATTTGGCTCATCAATTTTAGTAACACCCAAGTATTCATCATAGTCAGGATTGTCAATAATCATATTTTTCTGTTTATGAGTCGTGACTAATTCATAAATTCGCCGCAGATGAGCATCTCCTGATTGGGCGATGGAGAATTGTCCATTTCCCTTTTGAATACTTTGCATAAGTTCTGGGTGAGCTACTAGCCGCCCATCGGCTCGAAAAATCATGTTGTATGTGCCTTTGAGTCCTTCATTAATAGTCCGTTTCTGCAAATCCTCTATTAAAATATCATGCCCGATTGTAGCAATATGCTTGCCATCCACATCTAATGGTGTCACACAGGATGCCATCCAAGCTACAGCTACTTGGTCGTAATATATGCCTGTCCAGACTGTTTTGCGTTCTGGATCGTAGATAGGGCGGGTAATTTGGAATGACTCATCATCTGTGACGCGAAACGATTCACTAGAAGGTGGTTTTAGCGACCAGGGATACTGGTGCATATACATGATCATACCATTCTCAGGAATTTGCGTATAGGTGTTAGCAAAGCGATTGCGCCATGCTGGGCCACAAGCATTTATTGTTTTATATAAAGCAACTATTCGTCGCTGCATCTCAGTATCAACATTAACATTTTTACCGAGGAACAATCCCCCAGTCTTGTCGATTTGAAATAGTTCAGGGCGATTGCGAATTGAGCCATCTGGATATTTGACAAAGTTGTGATCGAATTCAGCTTTTGGGTCGCGATATACTTCTGCTTTTAGTTGCTCTAATAAAGCTTGTTTAAGCAACTTATGGTTATCTTCAGCTAAGGTAAATATTGCTCTTTCGCGTTTAGAGCGTAATTCCATGTATTGCTCTAACTGCGTGAGTGAATTAGCAGTAATCCGTGAGATTATTTGGAAATAGCTAATAGCGGTGGATGCGACAACAACCATCCCCATGCCAAAAGCTATCTTCAAGAGTGTTTGTTTGGTCAGGGATTCTTGGGAGCGATTTTTTTTGTTACGAGTTTGGGAGATGATAGAGTCAGATGATTTTAATGTGGAAAACAAATTTATTTTCATTTTTTTAGTAAAGTTAAATCAAACTCTGTTAACCGACTATTTTCTTTGTTATTCTCTAATAATTTTTAATTAATACTGAGCTTTTTGTAGTAATTGCCCTGTATTTTACCCCCTGAATGGGGTACGCACTGCTCACTACTATACAATATTTAGATCCATCATTATTTGGTTTTACTATATCACAGAAAACCTTGACGATGGAAATAGGATAAATAAGCATTTAATACGGACTCATTAATGGGAGGACAGAGAATATCAGTACCGACCAGTCCATCCTGAGTGTTGCGGTCGTCAAACTTTTGATAGACAAAAGATGTTGTCTCGATAAAAGTTTTTTGGCTATGAGATATTTTTTTGACAAATAGAGAAGCCATCGGAGTTAAAGCATTGTCTGGAGACATATTGAGTAGTTTTGCCTGCCACTGCGGGTAAGGAATAGAAGGGAGGGCATAACCAAGGGTGTTAAGATTCAAGATAAGTTCGTTCATTGGTAATACATGGGGGCTTAAGACATGAAATGTCTTGTTAAGAGACTCTGGTTGATGCGATAAATACCGAATCGCCTGAACTATATAATCCACAGGAGCGAGACTCATCTTGATATCTAATTCAGGGCCATACCCTAATTGAATCAAGCCCTTGATTATCAAACAAATCGTATTACTCAGTTGAAAAGCACCTGTTTTGCTATGACCTGTCACCATTCCCAAGCGATAGATGGAAACTGGTAAACCGCGATCGCGGGCAGCCATAACTAATTTTTCAGCCACCCATTTACTTTGAGCATAACCATCGGAATATCCTTCAGCACTAAGTAAATCATCTGTTTCGGCAATTACTTTGATACCATCATAGTTCGATGCTTGAAAGACATCCAGAGTAGAAATATAGGGGACAGGTGTAATTTTAGTCATGGTGGCTAGACGCAATATCTCCTTTGTCCCGCCCACATTGGCATCCCGTAACGCAGTGTAGGGATAAACCAAATTGACATAAGCACCACAGTGATAAATCACATCAACGACATCTGCTAATTCACTAAAATTTGGTGTCGATAGTCCCAAGAATGGCTTGGATAAATCTCCAATTATGGGGATAATTCTCCTACTAAAGTCTTCTTCCCAAATTTCGTAATTTTGCAGAGTGCTACACAGTCGAGAGGTTGCGAATTCCAAATTATCAGCACGAACTAAACAATAAATAGTCGCTTGGGGATTATGCAGCAACAATTCATGCAATAGAAAAGCACCAACAAAACCCGTTGCCCCTGTCAAGAAAATGTGCTTCGGTCTGAATCTGGTAATTGTCAATGGGTGAATAGTTTCATCTAAGACTGCATCAGCCGATAAGTCAGCTATATTTGTTTCAAAAATCGCCGTAGACCCCGCCGACTGCACAGCCTCAATTACTTCACCTAACCCAGCAACTGTCGGAGATTTGAACAGGCAATCTAAAGATAATTCCACTGGGAAAGCTTGCGATACTCGATTTAGTAATAAGGCGGCGCGTAATGAATTTCCGCCTGACTCAAAAAAGTTTTGATGTATGCCAATTTGCACTCCTAAAACAGAGGCCCAAATTTCAACCAATTGTTTCTCTATTTTCGTGCGTGGAGCAACAAATTTTTCAACATTATCAAGAGTTGGTGCCGGTAGTGCTTGCCGATCTATTTTACAATTAGGTGTTAATGGCAAAGCATCCATAAAGACCACAAGCGCAGGAATCATGTACTCAGGCAATTTTTCTTTGAGCATTGCTCGAAAGGCTGCTGAACTCTGCTTTAATTCTGGTGAATTCAACACCACATAAGCAACTAAGTAATCGTGTTCATGAGCATTATTACTAACAACAACTACCACATCCTTTACCGCAGGATTGTCGAAGCATGCTGCTTCAACATCTTTTAATTCAATTCGGTGTCCCTGAATTTTGACTTGGTAATCACTGCGCCCAATAATCGCAATATTACCGTCTGGAAGATAACGAGCTAAGTCACCTGTCTTATAAAGACGACCACCCGGTTCATTGTTAAAAGTATCATCAATAAACCTTTCCTGATTTATCTCTGCACGGTTAAGATAACCTCTTGCTATTCCCATACCACCAATGTAAATCTCTCCCTCAGATCCGTCAGTAACAAGCTCAAGATTATCGTTGTGAGAATGGCGTGGATACTTGAACAGATAGATTTGAGTATTTAAAATGGGGCGACCAATTGGTATAGTTTCCTCACCTGCTTCTACTTGATGAATGGTTGACCAAATAGTTGTCTCAGTCGGGCCGTACATATTCCAAAGGGAGGAACTTCGCTCTAGCAATTGATTAGCTAAGTGTCGATTGAGAGGTTCTCCTCCACAAAGAATTTTTAAATTGCGATCGCCTTGCCAATTAACGGCTAATAGCATTTTCCAGGTTGCAGGGGTTGCCTGCATGACTGTAGCGCCCGATTCAGTGATGGTTTTAGATAACTTCATTGGATCGATGGCGACTGCGCGACTAACAATCACAACGCGAGCACCAACTATTAACGGTAAGAAAAGTTCTAAAACAGCAATATCAAAAGATATCGTAGTGACTGCTAGTAGTACATCTTGTTCTGTCAATCCTGGTTCTGCTTTCATCGAGAGAAGAAGATTGACTACAGCAGCATGAATAATTTGCACGCCTTTTGGTTTACCAGTTGAACCAGATGTATATATTGTATAGGCTAAATTATCTGGCGTGACTTCGCTATCTAAATTATCTGGGCTGAATTGCTCAATTTCTTGCCAATCTGAGTCTAAACATACCACTCGCATACCATTTCTTTTAGGTAGGGAGCTGAGAAGATGGGTTTGGGTAATTAGTATCGGAAGCTGGGAGTCTTCCAACATAAAAGCTAATCGGTCTTCGGGATAAGTTGGGTCAAGAGGGACGTAAGCACTACCGGCTTTTAAGACTCCCAGAAGTCCGATTAACATATTCAGCGATCGATCAACGCATACTCCAATAAGCGTCTCTGAATTAACCCCTAAGCTTTTCAGATAATGTGCTAATTGATTGGATTTATTATTTAATTATTGATAAGTTATTTTCTCGGCTTTAAAAATAGCAGCAATAGCATTGGGTGTTTGCCTTACTTGGAATTCTACTAACTTATGAATGCAGAAGTTTTCGTGGGTTCTCATTACAAACCTTGATAAATAAGTTGTGACGAACCTAGCTCACGACGCTCTGTAGGCTTTTAAGCATTGATTAGGTAGCCATTGCTGGTGCTTTACCGTTTTTATTGTGCTTGCAAAGCCAGTCATCAATGACACCAAACTTTTGGTCGTGGTAGAGGTTTACATAATTTACTAGACCTAACTATGTTCATCCGGAATAAAAGGAAAATTTAGGTAAATTTATAATTCCCTTCCGCACACTCAACTGTCACATCGGTTATTTCGAGTTGATGGCGGTAAATTAATCTCCGATTTTTAAGTAAAAATACTGAGAATAATAGTTGGTTTAGAATGATTATTACTCCCAGGAAGAATGACGATGATTACGATCGCACAATGCACAGTAAAAAATATCAGCGCTCAGACACGGTTCCCTCAAACCATTGCCTGGCAAGTTTTCCAGCTTACTTGTTACCCCGCTAGCTCAGTTTGGCTTCACAAATTGCTATTTACCATATGCGATTGCCCTGTCACCCAAAACTACATCATTTGAGTTCACTAAACCTATGCACAGCATTCATCAGCTTCTTTGAAGGACGGGCATCTTTCCCGAATTTCTAGTCAAGGCAGACCAATCAATTCAGTACCCCACAAAAAGTACAAATTTTTGGTGGTGATAAATTCCTCCATTTTCTAGGAAAGCTGGGGGTTGTTTTTACTACAATAAACCATAATTTCTAAAAATATAAACCGTAAGCAGTATAAACTATTTCGCAAACATCAAGATTAAAATCCTCGCAATACAGCCAGTTTAGCGGTCATTACTCACAAAAAAAAGGCAAACGCTCGTGAGTAATGACCGGAAAAAATATCTCCAAAATTGGTGCAGGAAAACCAAGTCATCGTTGTTGAAAAGCTGGCAGTTAATAAATTGGTTAAATAAAATTCTATCCCAAAAAAGTAGCGATTGCTGCTGGTCAATTTTGACCGGAACGTTGAAATACAAGGCTGAAAGAGACGGTAAAAATTACCTAGAGACTGGTAGTTTTTTTGCACCATCGAGTAAGAGTTGCCACGTAGGTCTGAATCAGGTGGGTAGCCTTCCGTTGGAAGTACGTAGCTGGACTTGTTCCAACTGCAAAATTAAGCACGATAGAGATGTGAATTCTGCTATCATTATTGGCGATGAAGAGCTGGGATTATTAGCGTTAGGAACTAGCACTACTGCCCATGAACGGAATGGAAGTTCGACGTTTGGAAGGAAATCTTCGGTATGAGTGGCTGTTCCGGTTGAAATTGGAAGCTTACACCAGAGGGAGTAGTGCACAGAACTCTGGAGCTGCATACCAGCTCACCCCCCTACCCCACGCCTAGCTCTACCTTATACAGACAAGTGGATCGCTGACCCATATTGCAGAAACCCTGTTTCCTAAAATCTTGATTTCTCGTTTGGCCGAATCAATAACTTAAAATTCATGAAAATAAGCTTCCTTTCTGAGATTCATGCGAAACTTGGGTTTCAGGAATAGTGTGGCAAGATTTCGGACTTGTGTTTACACGCTAGCAGCCTAGTCAGAGAGCCATTTTCCCACTTTTTTATGGTCCATCAAAATAAATAAAAGTTGTCTCCGCTCTGGGGCAGGCAGTATTATCAGGTACAATCTTGGTAGACAGTATGTTTTTACTGTCTGCTTCGGTAGATCGAATCATAAATACCTTCGCTCGCTCGATCGAATTTATGGTTCTGAAATCCTGCAGGGGCTAGGTGCATCGACGATGGACTAAAAAATCTAAAATCTGAAGTCTCAAATCTCAAATCGGTTAATTTTGTGTCGTTTCTAGGACTGTTGTGACGAGTGCAACCCAATCCACATATGGTACTTCGCACAGAAGGCGGCAATCGCTACTTGCCGCTCTCCGGCAGCAATTGCTGGACAGTAGGGCGGAGCGATGACAATAATTTTGTACTGACAGATCGCTGGATTTCCCGTAATCACGCGATGTTACAGCAGATGGAGACAGGAGAGTTCTACCTGATCGACTTGGGCAGCCGCAATGGTTCGTTTGTCAACGGGCGGCGGGTCAGTATTCCTGTAACTCTCAGAAATGGCGATCGGATTATTTTCGGTCAAACCGAATTGGACTTCTACAACCCAACCGCCGGACACCGACACGATCCAATACACGAGACAGACTCTGAAGATTTTACGGCGACTTTGACGGTGCGTAGCCTGATTAGCGTCATGGTAATGGACATCCGAGACTTTACAGTTTTGACTAGACAGCTAGACGAAACCCTCCTTTCAGAAGTCATCGGCAATTGGTTCCGCAAAGCAGGACAGATTATTCGCGAACATGGCAGTTGGGTGGACAAATACATCGGCGATGCCATCATGGCCGTCTGGTTCCACAAAACCAGCGGTGTTAGCAGCGAGGAAATGATGCGGATTTGCCAAGCTTTGAGCGAATTGCACAAGGCAACAGATGAACTCAGCAGCCGTTACCCCCTACCTTTTCCTTTGCGAGTCGGGGCCGGAATCAATACTGGTTATGCAATGGTGGGAAATTCTGGCAGCAGCGACCGATCGGACTATACCGCCTTGGGAGATACTGTAAACGCAGCATTTCGCCTTGAATCTTGCACTAAGCAACTCGGCAAGGATATCGCTGTGGGAGAAACGACCTACAAATACCTGACGCAATTGGGGGCAGAGGGCGCTTTCGAGCCGCACACCGTGGCTTTGAAGGGTTACGACACTCCCAGCCTGACTTACGCTGGTACTTATGCTGACTTGAACGCTTTTCTCAAAAGGAAAGGAAAGAGTTCTCGATAGCTAGAAAATGGGGTGCAGGGCAAAAATTAACCGTTGAAAATGGTAGTTCGAGTTTTTAATTTGGACTGCCTTTTATAAATTTGCCTGGGATGCTTAAAACTCGACCATTATCATATATATTCATATTTGTCAAGACCCAGATGTAAAGTTTATAACATCCCTCTACCTATTGCGGATTTATCTGAAAAACTGCATAAGCAAAATGGTAGTCTCTACATAAATGCTGTGTATGAAATTGGGAGACAAAACTTCATGAAACGATTGGGTCGTCTATTGGCAGTATTGGGCTTAGTGCTGGGCTGCTTTGCATGGGCTGGAGACCAAAGCGCGATCGCGGCGTCATTAAGCCGCATCGTCTTGCCATCATCCTCGCTCCTAGCTGTTGAAGCTCCGGCTAGAACCAATCGCGCCGATGAGAAGCTTGCCACAGAATACGGCAAAAAACTTGATTTGAACAACAGCGCCGTCCGGGACTTTCGGGAATTTCGAGGGTTGTATCCCACTTTAGCTCGACTAATTATTAAGAATGCTCCTTACGAAAAGGTTGAGGACGTACTCAATATTTCAGACTTGACGGATGCTCAGAAAAAAGTGCTGCAAGCTAACATGGACAAATTCACCGTAACTGATGTTGAATCAGTCTTTATTGAAGGAGACAACCGGTTGAATAATGGTCTCTACGACTAGGTAGCAGCGGGTCTCATTTGAAGCAGAAGTCATTTGGCAGAAGGCATTCGGCAGAAAGAAAAAATTTTTTCTACAGGCTGATGACTTCTGCCTTTAATTTCTGAACACTTACTTTCAACCATCATTCGGCAAAAGCCGACCCAAATTCCCTAGATTGAAATAAGCGGGCTCCCCAGATTTATCTAAAATCTAAAATCTAAAATCTACAATCCCTTGACTGACATTAGTTGCAGTCCCCAGATTCATCTGTAGATTCAATTCTAAAATCTAAAATCTAAAATCTAAAATCTAAAATTGACTGGCGGCAGACTTATGACTGACAAATTTGACGTATTGGTAATAGGTGCTGGCGCGGCGGGTTTGTACACAGCACTTTGCCTGCCAGAGCATTTGCAGGTGGGCTTGATCAATAAAAATACCCTACCTGTTTCTGCCAGCGATTGGGCTCAAGGAGGGATTGCCGCAGCGATCGCCCCTGAAGATTCCGCAGCACTGCACGTTCAGGATACACTGGCTGCGGGAGCCGGTCTTTGCGATTTGGATGCGGTGAAATTTTTAGTTGAGGAAGCTTCAGCCTGTATTGACTCCCTAGTGAAAATGGGCGTTGCATTCGATCGCACCGGCCCAGATTTAGCCCTCACCCTAGAAGCAGCCCACTCCCGCCGCCGAGTTCTCCACGCCGCCGACACTACAGGCAAAGCCGTTATCAGTACGCTGACAGCAAAAGTATTGAGCCGCAAAAACATTCAACTCGTATCCCCTGCCTTTGCTTTGAGTCTGTGGCTAGACGAAACCGGGCGCTGTCAGGGGATTAGCTCGATTTGCGGCTCACAAGTCAAGTGGCTGCAGGCCCAAGCCGTAGTGCTGGCAACAGGCGGCGGCGGACAGGTTTTTGCTCAAACGACCAATCCGTCGGTAAGTACCGGGGACGGGGTAGCAATTGCTTGGCGCGCCGGGGCGCTGCTGCGAGATTTAGAATTTGTGCAGTTTCACCCGACGGCACTCAGCAAAGTGGGCGCGCCTCGGTTTCTCATTAGCGAAGCGGTGCGGGGAGAAGGAGCTCATTTGGTTGACAGTAAGGGATATCGCTTTGCTTTTGACTCTCACCCCAGCGGGGAACTCGCCCCTCGAGATGTTGTCAGCCGCGCTATTTTCCGCCACTTGCAGAAGACGGGGGAACCTCATGTTTGGCTGGATTTGCGGCCGATTGCGGTCGATCGACTGCGCTACAGGTTTCCCAATATTATTCAAGTGTGCGCTGATTGGGGAATTGATATTTTTTCCGAACCGGTGCCGGTGACGCCCGCTGCCCATTACTGGATGGGAGGGATTGTCGCTGACAAGTTTAACCAAACTTCGATTCCGGGTTTGTACGCGGTGGGAGAAACTGCGAGCACGGGGGTACACGGCGCTAATCGGTTGGCGAGCAATTCGCTGCTGGAATGTCTGGTTTTTGGGGCGCAGATGGGACTTTTGCAGCTAGAAGGTGGAAGGCCCGATGCATTCGCCGATCGGTTCGAGGCGGGGGAAATCTGGGAAAAATCGATTTCTGAACAGGACATTGAGGCGATCGAAAAGTTGCGAGTCGAATTGCCGAATTTGGTGTGGCAGAGTGCGGGAATTTGCCGGGGACAACGCGATTTGGAAAGTGCGATCGTCCAACTTGAGATTTGGCGGCAAGAATTTGCTTCATTGCCTTTGAGTCAAACGCTTGACAATTTACAGCCCGGACAAATTATTGATTTTTCCCCTGCTGAGGCGGAGAATAGCTCGATTTTGCGAAATTGGGGAGAAGTGGGGAATTTATTGGATATTGGCTATTTAATTGTCAAAAGTGCTGCGTTTCGCACCGAAAGTCGTGGCGGTCATTACCGAGTGGACTATCCCCTCACCGATCCGGATTGGTGCAGCCATACTTTAATTAACCAATCCAATTGGTACAAATCTCCGCGAATAGAAGATTGAAAATTTATTGAAAATGTGGGGTCAGCGCGTTCCCGTACCGTCACTTTCGGGGCTCCCGTTCGGGGGTGGTTCGTATTGTTGGGGATTTGCCAAGCTAGAGGTTGGTGTAACTGTCCAAACTCTGGGGGTCGATGGCGTTGGGTTCTCGCCCGTACTAGGGGCTTTTGTGAAATTGCTAGTTGAGTTGCTGGCAAGTCGAGCCGCATTTGCGGTGCCGACTATATTCACTTGCAGGCAGGCCGCCAGGGTTGCCGTTGTTGTAAGCTGAATCAAAGTACGCATAGTATTCACACCCTTATTCAAATCACCGCAATAGATCCACGTCTATACCACCTATTATATCTATCAATTTCCGTATTTCCACTGATATCTTTACATTTACTTTAATTAACTTTCATAAGTTTTATATTTTGCTAAGTATATCTAATGGCAGATGACAAATTAGAGGATTTTAAATTAAGTGAGTTGAGATTTGAGGTTTCACTAATTTGGACCTTTTCTTGAACGGTTTCAAAAAGCCTAGAGGCCTTACAGTTTAAGAATCGAGCTATTATTTTTAAGTTAGCTACATAGGGGACGTTTAAAATAATATCCCCCTCACGACCCTATTAGGGTTTAATATCTAAAAATGGCTCAAATTTTGTCTAAAATAATTGAGATTTTAGATAAAAGGTTGAATATTTACAAATGACTTATAAAGCAAAGTGTGGGAAATTTACCTACTGGTGCATTAGGTTTTTAATGGCTCTTAATTAAGAAAAGTGATATTGATTTTTCCCGCGTTCCTTAGCACGATACATCGCAACATCGGCATTCTTGACTAAAATTTCGGGCTCTTGACCGTCAATGGGATATAAACTAATGCCAATACTTGTAGTTACAGAAATTGTATGTTCTTCTAAAATAAAAGGCTGCATGATGGCGTCGCAAATTTTTTCCGCTACTTTCGCAGCTTCTTCTCGACCGGGAATTGCAGGCAAAATGACTGTGAACTCATCGCCGCCCAACCGCGAGATTGTATCGCTGCCACGCAAGCATTTTTTGAGCCGACTGGCAACTGTTTTTAAGAGTAAATCGCCCACATTGTGTCCAAGAGTGTCGTTGATTGACTTAAAGCCATCTAAATCTAAAAAGAGTAAAGCTACCAATTCCTGAGTGCTGGAGGCTATTTCTAGAGCCTTATGCAAGCATTCGTAGAACATTTGGCGGTTGGGCAAGCCGGTAAGAGCATCGTGATAAGCTTGGTGGCTGAGCTCAGCATTTTTTTGTTCGAGGGCATTTGCCCGAAGTTGGCGCTCGGTAATATCTCTAATTGCTCCGACTAAAAATAGGTTGCCTGCAGCATCTTTATGTAGGGATCTTTTAGTCGCAATCAAATGCGTAATTCCGTGAGCGTCAGTAAAATATTCTTCATTTTCTCGCGGCTGATGATTTTGAAATACTAATTCGTTTTGCTGCCAAAATATCTCGGCTTCGGCGTGGGGAAATAAATCGTAATCGGTTCGGCAAGTTAAAATTTCTAAAGGATAGCCAATAAACCGACAATATGCCTGATTCAAAACTACGCAGCGGTGAGTTCGATCTTTGACAAAAATGGGGTCTGGAATTGTATCGATTAGCGATTGTAAAAATTCTTTAGACCGTTTTAATTCTTCTTGCAAGTGAGCCAGATAACCCACAACCGCTGCGCCAGAACCCACAAGACTGAGGATTGGAGGAATTAACGGTAGCCACCAACCTGCTAAGAATACTAAGTATAAAGTCGTACTCAGGCCTAGACAGATACTTAATAAACAGTAAGCCGATCGACCAACCGATCGCAAATTCCAACTCACCTTTGCTCCAGCCCAAGACCACAGTAAAATCCACAGCAACTCTGCAGCCTCTGGCCAGACATTGATACCCCCGCGCCCGTCGAGGGCCGCACTCAAAATTTGGCTCAAGAAATGAGCCTGAAGCTCGACTCCCGGTATTTGTTGGGGAGGACCAAACCAACCGGAACTGTAAGCATTTTGGTAAAAGTCTCTGAGGCTGGGGGCATTTGAGCCGATCAAGACAACGCGCGATCGTACAAAATCCGCAGGTACTGTGCCAGAGAGCAAATCACTCATCGATGCAGTGCGAAAACTGCCTCGCGGGCCGCGCAGGTTGGTCAAAATTTGATAGCCACGGCTGTCCGATCGAACGTAAGCACCATCATTCGGTTGAAAAGACCGAAAAACCCCCTTGCCTAACTGCAAGTATTTAGGATTGATTCTTGCTGGTTGAGGAGAAATTCCTTCGCTTTTGAGGTAAAGCAAAGCCAGTCGGAGTGCGAAACTTTGATGAGTTTTGCCGTCTCCGGGCCAAGCATAGAGCAAAGTTCGCCGCACTTTTGAGTCAGCGTCGATCACAACATTGTTGAAACCAATTCGATCGAGCTTGTCAAGTACCGGAGGCGGGCGAACTCCGAGCCTGGTTTCGTCTGGCATCAACTCAATGCCGATTAAGTTGGGAATAGTTTTAAAAGTTTTGAGCAAGTCTGCGTTACCCGGTTGAGTTGGCAAATCTCGGTAAACGTCGAGGCCGATCGCCCGCGGCTTGCCAGCGTGCAATTTTTGCAGCAGTTGGGCCAAGACAGCATCCGAAATTGGGTAGCCGTATTTTTGCAAGTCAGCCTCCTTAATTTCTACAATGACGATGCGCGAGTCAATGGGTTCGGCCGGCCGCCAGCGCACAAAGTGGTCGAAAGCAGCCCATTCCCACACCTGAAAAAATCCGAACCAGCGCATTACAATGACCGTACTAGCAACGGCACTTGCAGTAATCAATACTCGGCGTTCTCTATCGACCCATTTTTTGATAGTTTTTAGCATATTTTGGGGATTTGGGCCTCGCCCTGTGAGCATCTAAACTACTACTAACTATAGGTTTTACATCTCCTAGTCGATTTTAGATTTTAGATTTTAGATTATCCAATTTTTTAGTTTTTCGGTGCGGGCGAGTCGATTTTAGATTTTAGATTTTAGATTATCCAATTTTTTGGTTTTTCGGTGCGGGCGAGTCGATTTTAGATTTTAGATTATCCAATTTTTTGGTTTTTCGGTGCGATCGGACTCCAAGAGCAGAAACCGGGTTTTACAACCAAAATATGTCATTTCAAAAATCATTCTGGAAGCAGAAACCCGGTTTCTTGCATTTTTATGTAAAATTTTTAGTAGTTATTTACCGATCTAAATACCAGAAACCCACAACTGGTTGATTTTTTTGTTTTCACTAATTTTTACTATATTTTTATTGATTATACATAGATGGCAAATTTTAGATTAATTTCGCAGCACGAGCCAAAAATAAACAGAGTTAAAAACTAGGATATTTCTTGCCCATCAATCTAAAATCTGTCATCTAAAATCTCCAAATTTCCTGTTAGTTTTGAAAGTTGCGCGGGCCGGTGTAACCAGATAAATCAGCGAGTTTATTCAAAGATTGCGTCCCCGAATAAAACTGACCATTAATCTCCCATGTCGGGAAACCTTTAACATTCGCAGCAGCAGCTTGGCAAATTTCAGCACGGGAATTTTGCCCCCTGGGATCACATTCAAAATAATCAATTATTTTGGCTGCTTCTTGGCCGAACAGCATTTTTTGGTCGTGGCAGTGGGGACACCAATAAGCGCCGTACTCTTTAGCGCCAATTTGTCGGAGGTGGCGGGCCAAAGCAATTTCTGCAGGGCCGGAGGTTGTAGTGACTGCAGGGGGTAAAATTCCGGGGGTAGAGACAGTAGGAGCAGGTGAGTTGACGCTGTTATAAAGTGCCAAGGCACCGATCGAACTCACCATTGCCACCAAAATGCCTGTAAACACCAACTGTCCGATATCTTCCCACTCGCGCCCGACTAGCACCAGCACAAACAGCGACAGCGAAAATAAGGCAGAAGTGATGCAGTAAATGCACAGTTCCTGAATTTCAAAAGCCATCAAATACACCAAATAGCTGCTGAAAATTACCATCGCAGCGGTGATGATAAATAGCGCTTGCCAAGTTTTGTTTTCTAGTTGAGAGTGCAGTCCTTTCTTGGTGTCGGGATTTACAGCTTTGGGAGCCCATGCCAGGATTGCTATGCTCAGGTAAGCCAGACAGCCTAACAAACTTAAAGGCACTGTACCAAAGACTGTAGCGTAGGGACTGTTGAGAACTTTGTCGCAGCCGCTGGTGGGACAAATGACCGAGCCAGTCGTGAATTTAGCGATCGTGAGATAGGCCGTTTCTACGACGCCTATGGCTGCGATCGCTGCCATCAGAGTCCTAGACCAGCGATGAATCCAAGGGGTTGAACGTCGGCGAATCATTTTTTGATTTGGTAATTTGGGAATTGGGAATTTTTGACTGTTGACTGTTGACTGTTGACTGTTCTAATGACTGTTGACTAATGACTGTTAATTGTTAACTAATGACCGATAACTGATGACTACTGACTACTGCCAACTGCCAAATGACTACTGCCAACAGTCAACAGTCAACAATTCCCATTTTACGTTTTACTTGTAAGTTTGCCCGGTTCCGGTGTGGGCCCTCTTGAGCCATTAGCGTCTCTGTTTTCCTGTTCGCGCTCTTTCTGTGACAAGCTGCGGCGGGCGGCTTCTACAAACTGACTGACGCGGATCGGATCGATGGGCTGCTCGATGCGGCCGTTTCGCTTCAGGGAACTCGATACGATTACGCCGTCAGCGGCCTGCATGAGGGTGGAAATGTTTTCCCAGGAGGCGCCGCTGCCGATGAAAACTGGAATTCCCGCCGCTGCTGCACTCGCGAGTTCTAAGTCTTCGAGATTGGGAGGGCTGCCAGTTGTCCAGCCGGAAAGGATCACGGCGTCGGCTAAAGCGCGCCCGATCGTCTCTTGAACGGCTGTGGTCAAGTTGGGGCTGCCTAGGGGGCGCCCGTGCTTGACTAACACGTCTGCTAATATTTTGACATCGCTGCCCAATTCCCGGCGGTAGCGCAGTAGCTGGTGAGCTTGGCCTTCAATTAAGCCTTGGTCTGTAGCCATGATGCCGTTGAGGACGTTGACGCGGATGAATTGAGCTCCTGTGCAGGAGGCGATGGCGATCGCGCTTTGGGCGTCGTTTCGCAGTACGTTAACGCCGATCGGCAGCGTCACGAGATTTGTTAGCCTCTCAACTACCAGAGTCATGGCACTTACAACAGCCGGATCTACGCTGTCTTTAGCAAAAGGAGCGTCGAAAAAGTTCTCGACTATGATACCGTTTGCGCCACCAGAAGCCAGCGCTGTAGCCTCTTGCTCGGCTCTTCCGATAATAGCTTTGAGGTTTCCGCCCCAGCGGGGAGAAGTTGGCAAAGGCTGTAAATGTACGACACCGATTATGGGATTCGGCGTTTTGAATATTTGTTTTAAGTCCACGGATTTTCCTGAAACCACCAAGTTCACTGACGGCTGACGGCGGATTTTGACGGTATATTCTAGAATTCTATATCCACGAGGGCGATCCGGTTGACTTAATCGGGTTGCCAAGTTGCTCAAAGCCCGACGGCATAACATTTTAGATTTTAGATTTTAGTTTTTACAAGGACAACCTACTTACCTCACTCCAAGAGGGATACTTGCTTCAAGGCACGAGTCCTCGAAAGCAAAAAAAGTTTAGATTTTAGGGAGATTTCCCAGATTCATCTGTGGAGTCAATACTTTAATCTTTAATCTAAAATCTACTGACTACAATCGGGGTTGAGAGCTTGACTGCTGTTGCATTCTTTTTTATACCTTGGTTTCGGCAGGGGTTTTTCCTTCTATATCGAGGTTAAGTGGTGGAAGTTGTTCTCATAATTTTGGCTGTCACCGCAGCACCCGCAGCAGCAATCGAAGTGCTGCTGCGGGTGCTGCTGGGTTTTGGCAATCCCTTGATTTACATTGCCGATGCCGAGTGCGGCTATTTGTTGGCGCCTAACCAGAAGGTGCGTCGCTTGGGCAACCGGATTGAGATTAACGAGTATTCGATGCGTAGTGGAGCGATCGCCCCGATAGCCCCTCCAGAAACTCTGCGCCTCTTGCTGTTGGGAGATTCTGTCGCCAACGGCGGTTGGTGGACACATCAGACAGATACGATCTCGGAAATTATGGCTCGGAATTTGAGACTGCTAGTACAGAATCTGGCGAACCATACACAATTAGATCCACAAGTCAACTATTCAGATTTTGAAGTTTTAAACGCCTCAGCCAATTCTTGGGGACCGAGGAATCAACTTGCTTACGCCAAGCGGTTCGGTATTTTTGGGGCAAAGGCTTTGGTTTTGCTGCTCAATACGGACGATTTGTTTGCGTCGGCTCCCTGTTCTCTGGTTGTGGGGCGCGATCGATCTTACCCGGATCGCAAACCCCGATCGGCTACGCTAGAGTTATTGAGCCGCTACCTGCTCCCTGCGGCGCCGACTCGCCAATTGGCAGTACCCGGAGCCACAAGCGGCGATGTAGTAGGCTCCAACTTAGAGGCTATTCGGCAAATCCAGAAAATAGCTGTATCCGCCAACATCGAGTTTTTGCTAGCCGTCACGCCCAAGCGTGGCGAACTCGGCGGCCCGGGCCCTCGCGACTGGGAAGTCAATGCTAGAGCGCGTCTCGCCGAACTCGTAGAAACAGAGAAAATTACTTACATAGATTTTCTTTCCATTTTCAATTGTGCGGCCGAATTTCCAACTTTGTATCGAGACAGCATTCACCTCAGTCCTCAAGGAAATCAGCTAGTTAGCAAAACCATCAGTCGTCAAATAGTCGCTCTTTTTTGGCATAAATCGTGACTTCACCTAAAAACGGATACTTGCCCACGACTTCTGTTGTCGAGAGCAAAAAATTTGAAACCTTAGTTGAAGCCCCCAGATTTATCTGCAGAGTCAATCTAAGATATAAAATCGTTCGACTGAGGGCAACTCGACGCTCGCACTCGCCGAACTTCTCACGCCGAATTGTCCAATCTCAAATCGACTGACATCGAATCCGGTTGCATGGGAACAGTTACCCTCTTCAACGAACAACAAACCCAAACTGTAAAAGCACCCGGAAACGACACGATTTGTCTCGATTTAGCTAACTTGCAAAGTAGACTCTAGCTCTTTCGGATACCAAGCTTGACCGTCGAGAGCCATTTGCTCGATCGAACTCGCAAGCCGCAGAGCTTTGAGAGCTTGTTCTCCTCCTACAGAAGGCTGATTTCCACCCCGCACGCAATTAATAAAATGCTCCAATTCTGCGTGGAGCGGTTCAATATTGCTGGTGTAAACTTTCTCGATCAACCCATCTTGACGGTAAAGCACCTGACCGTAATCCGTCACGTAATTGGCGGTTGTTTGTCGGTGAATCAAGATTTCGTTGTTGAGAAAATCTGCCTCTGTCAGAGAATTCTTGCAGTGAGCCACGATTGAACGGAGTTTGCGGTGCGTCACCTTACTGGCAGTCAGAGTGGCGACAATGCCGTTAGCAAAGTTCAACGTCGCTGTCACGTAGTCTAAATAACCTGAATCTGAGGCTCTGCTGCCACTGGCTGTCAGCTTCACCACTTGGGAATCTGCCAATTCCAAAAGCAAGTCGATGTCGTGGATCATTAAATCCAAAACAACCGATACGTCGTTAGCCCGCTGGGAATAGGGACTCATCCGGTGAGCTTCCAATGCCAGTAACTCTTCAGTTTTCAGCACTTTGCCGAGTTCCTGAAAAGCTGGATTGAAGCGCTCGATGTGACCCACTTGTAAAATCCGGTGGGCCTCAGCAGCCGCGTTTACCAAAGATTCGGCTTCGGCAATGCTAGCCGCGATCGGCTTTTCAATTAAAACGTGAACACCCGCTTGGAGACAAGACATCCCCACAGGGTGATGCAGGCGAGTTGGAACGGCGACGCAAACTGCATCTACGTGGGCGAGCAAATCTCGGTAGTCTTCAAAGAAGCGAACCCGGTATTTGCTTGCTACATCTATTCCCCGCTCTACATTTATATCTGCAACACCCACGAGTTCGATATCTTTTAGCAAGCTCAGAACTCGCGTGTGATGCTGGCCCATATTGCCAACCCCAATCACCCCAATGCGGAGGGGTTCGAGTTGACTTCGCTGGGCGAAAACGTTTGCGTATCCCAATGACATCCTATCTAGCACTCCTGGATTCTCCTCCACCACCACAGGAATCAAGCCCCTTGGCTTCCCTCAGCTACTCACAGCCATCCAGATAGTACCACAGTCAAACTATTTGTGAAGAATTTCTAAGTTCAGTTGCGATTATCGCATCAGGCAATTAAGCAGAAGCTAGTCATACACAAGGGCAGAATACAGGGGTCAAATGTCTGGACATTGCGTATTGACAAAATATATTAAATATGTATTGGCATTGGGACGATCGCCTGCTGCATCACCAGAACACAAACCCGTCGGAATATTTGGCTATGACGATAAAACATTTTTCTAGTTTATGTTCAAAAGTAATAGTAAAAGTCATAAATTATACAAACAGAACAGAGGATGCATCCGTATTAGTTCGGTTATTTACATTTTGCAATCTTTGAATTCAAAAAAATTTAGTTTAAGAATGCGGATAATTACGGGCGACGGTTCACTCAAATAAACTAGACTTACGTAAAGCTTAATAAAAAACAATGATTCAAAAACAAAGGCCCAGATTAGGAAGTGCGATCGCTAGCACAATTTTAAGTTTGTTTTCAGCCCTCTCATTGGTAGGAGTTGACAAAACACAAGCCGCCGTACTTACCTACAATTTTCAAGTGGACGAGGGTGGAGGTAGTGGTTTTTTCAAGGTGAATTACTCCTCGGTTAGCGCAGAAAGAGGATATCAAGAAATTGCTGTAAGCGAGGGAAGATTAAACACTCCTTTTATTCTTGAGCCTTTTTTTGAAGAACGCAAAGAATACTACAATTTGGCAGGGGCTATAGCTATATTTTATGAAGGGGTTTTTCACGGAATCACAGGAGGCGGCTATGACTCAGCGACAAGAGAATTAATAGTTCCTCCAGACCAACTAGGAGGACCCGATCGTATTGAGTATAGCGGCAGGGCATTTGCGTATATGGAAATGTACGTGCAGCATTATAGGGGTATTAGTATTATTGGGCCATCTTGGTTCCAGGGGTTTAAGGAGGTATCTATTAGCCGCAGCAACGGTATTTCAGAGGAACACAGACAGAAGATAGACTCTGCCGATGTTTATTACACCCTAGTGAATACCGAACCCGAACCAGTTCCCGAACCTCTCACCGTTGGGAGTACAGCTTTAGCATTGGCAGGTTTAAGCTGGTTAAAACACAAGAAAAAAATGGCAGCTTGAGGTGCGATCGCACCTCAACAATTAAGCACTCAGAAGTCACTTTTCAAAGAATATTCGAGTTGCAAAATTTTGCTCTCGATTGGGAGACAGAGCTCTGGCTTTCAAAATCGCAGCTACCAAAAACGCATAGGACAAAACTCCCACCAAGGCCAGCAAAAGTACGCTGACGGCTCCCGACGCGTTCCACAAAGCGTGAAGTGCCGAAGCGCTGAAATAGCCGACGCCCAAAATTTGCCAGCGCTTCCTAGGTTTGAGGGCGCTCAAACCGATAAAATATCCCAAATAGCCGCTGTAAGCCATGTGTCCGGCGGCGGAACCCAAAATGCGGGGAATTAGCAACTGCAATCCTACTAATTGTCCCGCCTCCGCCCCTGCTTGCAGGGTGACATTTTGGATGACATTGGGAACGTACTGTCCCAGAGTTTCTAACAGTGTAAAGCCGACGGCCGAGGCACTTCCTAACAGAATTCCGTCTAAAGGTTCCCAAACGCCGATTCGAGCGCGCCACGGATTTCGCAGCCAATTTCCCAGCAGCATCGCTCCCAAAACGGGCAAGGCTTTCAGTAATTCTTCCATCAGACCCGCCCCGAAAAACATTCTGTTCAAAAAAGGCAAAAAACTGATTGTTTCGCCTTCGGTTGGCAGGCGGCCGGGCAAAATTTCTCTAAATACGAATATAAATCCAATTAATAAGGGGCTGATCACAATCAGGACTGTAGCTAAGGCAGAACCAAGCAATACCCACCAAGGCTTGTGTTTGCCGCACAGTTGATAGATAAAGTAGTAAGCCGCACCGGCGAGGTAAGCTGACAGCAGCAAGTTGAATGCTGCAGAATTGCCAACTGCGACAAACATCGACACGACAACAATAACTGTGGCGATACCTGGATATAAGTAAGCTTTTTGACTTAATTGTTTGCCAGTGGAGGCGATCGGGAATAATTGAGTTAAAGTGAGAGCATCTTTTTCGCTAGCCGCAAAATTGCCCGTTTGTGGTGCAGGGAATCCGGGTTGATTTTGGTAAGGGGTTACGGGAGATTCAAAGATGAATTCAGGGCCGTCAAGGCCGAGACTGATGCGATCGCCTGTTTCTAAAGTTTGGCAGCCAGAGAGCTTTTTTCCGTTGATATAAGTTCCGTTAGCGCTGTTGAGGTCGCAAATTTCCCATCTCGTCACATTACCCTGAGTTAGGGGACGGATCGTGGCGTGGCGACGGGAAACCATGCCGTGACCGATCGACTCTAAGGCTATTTGACAATTGCGATCGCGTCCTATGACCAATTCCCCATCTTCAGAAAGTTGGTACTGGGATGCTGGGGTTCCCACAGCATCTTTGGCTGGCACTTGTCGCAGAAATCCGATTTCATTAGTCATGAGTTATGAGTCATTAGTCATTAGTCATTAGTCATTGGTCATGAGCTCGCAAGCTGTTAGCTGATGTTATTTTTGAGCAGTCTTTATTCCACAGTTATTAGTTGTTAGCTGCTGACTAATTACTAATTACTAATAACTGCTGACTAATGACTAATGACTAATGACTAATCACTCTGCTTATAGATTTGCTCTGGCATCCTGAACGGCTGCATAGAAAAATATGCCAGTTAGCGGTACGCTCAGGGCGAGGATGATGCCCGTGACTAAATTGCCAAGTTGAGCTTCTCCCGATGACAGCTCAAAGATGGAGCCGACTGCCGCGATCGCAGTGATGCACGAAAGAGCTAAGAGTAAACCACTTTTCGGAGTTCCTGCCATCATACTGATTTTACTGCCTTTGGCGAAAATTTATGCTTGACTAATGCTTCATTCAGTGCCAGCTTGTTTTCTACTCTGTCTACAAACAGCACTCCGTTGAGGTGATCCATTTCGTGCTGAATTGCCCTCGACAGTAAGTCTGTTGCTATCAGGGTTTGTGGGCGGCCGTATTCGTCGCGGTAGGAGACTTCAATGACTTCTGGGCGTTTGACTTCTAAATAAACTCCCGGAATGCTCAAACACCCTTCTTGCAAGATGCAGATATCGCTGCTGCTACTTTTGATGGTGGGGTTGATCAAAACGATTGGTGGTGTGGCGGGGTTTTCCGGGTCGCAGTCGAGGACGATTACTTGTTTGTGGACTCCCACTTGGGGGGCGGCCAAACCGATACCGTCGGCACTGTACATGGTTTGCAGCATTTCTCGGACTAGCTGCCTAATTTCTGCATCGACGCTTTTGACACGCTTGGCTGGCTGCCGCAGGACGCGATCGCCTAATGTGTGTATTGTTAGGGGCGGTTTTTCTAACTTTTTCTTTTCAATCAAGACCTGAGCCGTCATAAAACCTCGCGGGATATTTGGAAACCCCCAACGAAAGCTGTTGGGGAATGAAATTGGAACCAATACTATTGTTTTCAATATTAATCTAATTTTAAGTAGCCATGACTGGAAACAAACCAAACCAACGGCCGATTATTTCTCTGGGGCTTTCGCCTGTTATAGTCGCGGTAGAGCTTTTGGGTGCGATCGCGATTTTGCTAGCTGTTTTGCTCATCGTCAAGTTTTGGGCGGTTTTGCCCGATCGAATTCCGATACATTTCGGCTTGGGGGGGCTAGCTGATGCTTGGGGAGACAAGGTGATGATTTGGATCGTGCCGGCGGTTGCTGCCATTATTTTTGCCGTTTTAACTGCGGTTTCGCGCTATCCCCATACTTTTAATTATCCGGTACCGATTAATTCTGAGAACGCTCATCGGCAATATCTGTTGGGCAGAGACCTTTTGGCTTGGCTGAAGGCGGAGATTTGCTGGCTGTTGGCGTTTGTGGTGCGACAGCAAATTCTTGTCGCTTTGGGCAATGCTCAAAGATTGAGTATGGAGTTACTTTTAGGGTTAGTTTTTTTGATATTTGGGACAGTTGGCGTGTATTTGCTCAAGGCTTATTCTGCTCGCTAGATCTAGGGCAAAAAACTTACATATAGCCTTTCTCAGAAATATGAGGTACGAGTGGGCATAGGGCATAGGGCATAGGGCATAGGGCCTTCCTCACTTTTTTGAGAACCGCTATATACCCAACAATAAAGTTTTTTGGTATGATGTTTTTAACTCCAGGTAATATTATTGTGCCTAAATAAATAAATATTTTTTTTGGTATTGAGGACTCAAGTCATCTAAGTTTTATGAGGAGTTTAGTTATCACTACAAACATTTTTGATTTCTGGTAATTGAGGAGACATGATAGTAATCATACGCGAGGGGTTAGTTATACGGTAGATGCCGCTCGACTAACCCATCAGATATGTTTGCTTATTGTTGATCGGCAATACTCGCAACTGTCGATTTTTTAAATCAGGTTCTAAGCCTAGTTCTTCCATTGGAATCACCCCCAACAAAACAGCGGAAACGCCTGCGGGCAGTTCTAAACAATCAAATCTGCCCTCTCTCCCCTCTACAATAATTTGAGCATCTGCAAAAATTCTACCTTTTTTGATGCCAGGCGATGTTTCTACATCTCTTTCTCCTACTTGTTTTAAACCTAGTTGGCTAATAATAAGAGCTGGCAAGGAAAGTAGTGTCGCTCCGGTATCGACAACAACTTATCGAGGGTAACAGAGCGAACTTCCTCAGCACCAATGAATCCCCGTTCAGCCATAACTATATCGATGCGATTGGTGACGGTGATTGTCGTGATTACTTGACCCATTTGTTTTTCTTGTAGATTGGGGAGTACCAGGGTCATAATATGTTACCTCTTTGAGTGTAATTAGTGGATGTTTCTATTGTAAGGCTATCTATAATCCTGCGAAAGTTAGTTAAAATCATTTTAATGACCGGCTAAAATTAGAATTTGCCTCAACGCATGACACCAGAAAACAACTCTTCTCAACCCAATCGCCCTGAGTCTAACGTGACTGTAGAAAGTCAGAACGGTGCGAGCCCTACTGTGCCACCAGAATCAGGGACAATCGTCGTTACTGCTGAACCGGAAAAACCGGTGCCACCGCCTCCAACTCGCAAGGTTTTTTTGCCACCGCAGCCGGAACAAACGACTGCTGAGAAGTCGGGGTCCGTGCTGACGCTGGGGTTGATCGCTGCGATGATTTTTGGGCTGGCAAATGACAACATTTGGCTGGGCTTAATTGGCGCCGTAGGTGCGATCGGCATATCGCTGCGGCTGATGTGGCCGAGTTGGGGCAAAATCTGGGCGCAGGTAATTCCGCCGACTTGGCGCACGCTGATCGTCGCCTGCTTCGGGCTGTTAGCTGGGATTGTTGGCTTGCTGATGCTCAGCGGTACTAATACTGAACCGGGAAGCCGCAACATCCAAATCAACTGGGACGCCATCGGCGCTTTGGGCGAGTTGATCGGCGCTTTGGGCCAAATTTTGATCGCAATTTTGGGCGTTTACGTGGCTTGGCGGCAGTACGTGATCTCGAAAGATTTGACGATTCAGCAAAATAGAATTACGCAGCAGCAAACGATCGATGCTTATTTTCAAGGGGTTTCCGACTTAGCCCTTGACGAACAAGGGTTTTTGGAAGACTGGCCGCAGGAAAGGGCGATCGCAGAAGGCCGCACCGCTGCGATTATGAGCAGTGTAGATGCTGAAGGTAAAGCTAAAATTCTGCGGTTTTTGTCGCAGTCTAGATTGGTTACTCCTCTGAAGCGCGATCGGCTTTTAGGCCGCCCCATCCTTGACGGCGACGGTGGCTACGCGGAAGATAGAGATCACGGTATCCGCGTTATCGATCTCAATGTCATGTTAGCGGGTGCTAACCTGGCTGGCACCGATTTGCGGTGGACGGATTTGAGCGAAGCCAACCTCGTCCGCGCCAATCTCAGCAAATGCGATTTAGTGAAAGCCAACCTCTCGCGCGCTGTCTTGTACGACGCCAATCTCGCTCGCGCCGACATGAGAGCCGCCGCATTATTCTACGGCTCGGCACAAACTGCATCCCCTCGCAGCCGTACCGAATTTCCTAACTATCAAACGGGTGAACATACCGGCGCTGTGGTTGAACGTGCTGATTTCACCGGTGTCAAGCGGCTGTCGGAGGAACAGCGCTATTACTGCTGCGCTTGGTGCGGCTCGAAGTCGAGAGAGACTATTCCCGGTGGCTGCGAAGGGATTCCCAATAAACTCGGACGTTAAAATTATCAGTACCGCTGTACTTAGGTATATATTTGGCGATCGCTCGGCAGCGGACTATACTTTAATTTTAAATCTACAGTCGGGCGCTGTTTTAGCCCTGACAAATACGGATTTAAGGCTAGAAGTAATTCCGCGCCTGGAGCGCTCCAAAAGCCTGGACGAGGTAATTTTTGTCGCTGCTAGGTGCTTTCTGATGGGACGATAAATGGCACCTATAAATCGCTAATTTAGGTAACAGCTATGCAGATGATGAGCAGCAGCATTCTATGGCTTTTTAGCCTCTGTCACTTTTGCTAATGCGCGGCTTCACAACTTTTGGAATGCAAGTGGAAGTAGCCGGGCTACTAATTAATATTTGGGCATTTTTTGGTGCCTTATTAGCAGATTCAAACTATTAGTAAAGTTACCCTAATTTAGGGCGGTAGCTATTTGTTGGATTTGTGAAAGAGGCTGAGCATTACAGTCGGATATTCCGGTTTTGGTTGGATCTTTAGCGCTACTGATAAATTCCGTTGATATGCAATCATTGGACCCCTAAGCTTACGGCATTATGGAGGTTTCAATGGCACTCGGTTTCGTGTTGATTAATCCGACTTGTTGGGAATATGGTGTTATGACATTATTTGCTACATTAGTGCTGTACATGGCTGTTGAATTTGCTGCGTGGGTCTAGGTAGCTTAATATACTTCTCCCTATCTTTTGCATAAACTTAATTTACTCTATTTCCCAAGCTGCCTGAAAAAAGTCTCTTTCACACAGCATAGCGTAGCGATAGGTTGTTTCTACCTCCAGCCCAGCTTCTGCGTAGCGATCGACCAAAATTTCCAGCCGTTTTGCTAAAATCTCAAAATCCGGGCTGCTATAGGTGGAAATCCAGTCGCTAAAAGCGTGTTCCGGTATATTAGGTTTAGCTAGCTGCTGTCCCAAAAAAGCGTACAACCGCAAGCAAGGAGTCATCGCGGCTGCTGTTAAACCTACACCACTTCCCCAAGCTGTCGCTAATAAAAAATCTGTATAGCGACGGGTAGCAATTTCCGGTTTTGCCTCTTGCAAGTTTACACCCCATTTGGCTGCATATCCTTGATGCAAACGAAGTTCTTCTAAAACGCCACTACCGAGATCGTGAAGGATTTCAAACCCCTCCCAGTCAGGTGCTTTTGCGGCAGCGATACTGTAAGCGCGAGCAAATGCTCCCAGAAAAAATGCGTCTTGTGCAACGTAATATGCAAAACTATTTTGGGGGAGGCTGCCGTCAGCAATGCCTCTGACAAAGGGATGTTGTAGACAAGCTTCGCTTAAGTCTTGATTTGCTTGCCAAAGATAATTGGAATTTGTCATGCAATTTTGAATCGATGGGTTATGATTGTAATTTTTATAATCTGACTAAACATCTATGATAACAGATGTTTTCGCGTGGCGTGTGTCATTTTTATGATATCTTTTATTTTTTGTATTTAAAAAAATAGATAATTGTTGGTACGCGGCTATTTTGTGGGCGGATATTGTCCGGCTAAAAGAGCGAAATTACGTGCCGAACCTCTCTCGTGAAGCAGCTAGGGGGTGTGGGGAAAAAGAAACTTTTGATTTAACGGTTGAAAAGCCAATTCTTAAACAGAAACTGCTATGAAAGATACACCTAAGTATTCCTTGGTAATTCCTATCTATAACGAAGAAGAAAATCTCGCTGAATTGTATCGGCGAATTAGTGCCGTGATGGATCGAATGGACGGTCCAGTAGAATTAATTTTAATCAATGATGGCAGTCGCGATCGCTCTCTAGAACTTTTGCGAGAATTGCACGAAAAAGACTCACGAATTTGTTACCTCAGTTTGGCCCGCAATTTCGGTCATCAAATAGCTGTAACTGCAGGTTTAAACTTTTCTAGAGGTCAAGTGGTAGTCATCATGGACGGCGATTTGCAAGACCCACCAGAGCTAATTATAGATATGGTAGAACAGTGGCAGCAGGGCTATCAAGTTGTTTACGCTCAGCGCACTCAACGCCGTCAAGAAGGTTGGTTTAAGCGATTGCCAGCTTATATGTATTATCGCATTTTGCGGAATCTTGCTGATGTGGATATTCCCATAGATACGGGAGATTTTTGTTTGATGGATAGGTGCGTGGTGGATGTACTCAACGCCATGCCAGAACGTAACCGCTACATTCGGGGATTGCGCGCTTGGATTGGTTTTAAACAAACCGCAGTTAAGTTTGAACGTGATCCGCGCTTTGCAGGTGAGGTTAAGTATACCTTCAGAAAATCTTTGAGTTTAGCGATGAATGGTTTAGTATCTTTTTCAAAAGTTCCCCTCCGACTTTCGATTTATTTGGGGTTGTTTGCTGCATTTATATCAGTGTTAATGGCTTTTTTGATTTTGTACTGGCGGCTTTTTTATCCAAACTCTGCCTTAACTGGTTTGACAATTGTGATGATGGCAGTTTTCTTTTTGGGGGCGGTACAGTTGGTGAGTATTGGGATTTTGGGCCAGTATATAGGGCGGATTTACGAGGAGGTGAAGGGCCGGCCACTTTATACGCTGGCAGAAGTGGCTGGCTTCGATCCATTGCGTCAAAAAAATAGTAAATAAGCAGGAGGTTTTTACTATCTTGATGGTTTAAAGATAGCGGTTGTATCGTGCCTGAATCACCTGAAGCCTGAACCACATTCAAAATGCGGGTTGTTGATTCATTATTTTCTACTTAATTTCAGCCTATATACACTCCCGATCCCATCGTTGAGTGACTCTATTCCAGCCAAAGTAATCTTTAATAGCTAATGCTTGTTGTCTTAAAAAGTCTTGTTTTTCAGGATTTTTTACCAAGTCAATCACTGCTGCAATAAAAGCATTATTAGTTTCCTCATTCCCCGCAGATCCCTTAATTCTGATACCTGATTTTACAGTGTCATCTAAATCTGCATAAGTTGTCACCACAGGAACACAACCAGTAGCTTGCGCCAAGCACTAATACAGAAAATCTCCGCAGCAGTATGACAAGGATAAACCCAGATACCTGATTTGAATAATTTTTTCACTAACTCCTTGTGTCGAATACTGCCATCTTCATAGACATTTTCCTGCTCTAAAAGTTGTAATTTCTTTTCTTTTTATCGGGTAAATATAGAAATTTCTCAAGATAAGGTAAATTAATTAAAGAATCAATTCCTTGCCAACCATAAAAAATATGTAATTCAACATCGGGCACTTCTTTGATATAGCAACCGCCAAGGCGGTTATGGCATAAACTGTAAGTATTCCCAATTGCTCGATTGCGAGCGTACAACTTATGCCCAAGCCCTAAAGTTACGACCTTCGTCAACAGGTGATAATCGCTATCAAAGTCGATGTCTTGAAAACTACTGAAGCCAGTCAACTGTTCAATATTAGTGGCAACACGATCGGTCTCTGGCTAAAATGACTTGCCCAAACAGGGGGGTTTGAGGCATTGCCCAATCAACCGTTGGGTAATGGTCATAAAATTACAGGGGGTACAATTTAAAGAATTTGTGAGGGCCCATGGGGATAAAACACAAGTAGAGATGGCAGAACTATTGTTTGAGGAAATTAGCGATATAACAATCTCAAAAGTCTTAGAAAAAATTGGTTTTAGTCGTAAAAAACTTATGGATATCGAGAAAGGGGCGAATAAAAAGACCCATAATTCACAGAACAGTTAGCCAGATATAGCCAAGAAGAACGAGTTTATATAGATGAGTCAGGGATGGATGACCGAGATGAATATGGGTATGGGTATAATGAGATAGGTGACAGGTTTGAAGCACTAAAAATTGGTAAAATAAGAAGAGGACGAATAAATATAATTGCGGCGGGAGTTTAATGGAAAATTACTAGCACCATTTACGGTAGAAGGAGCTTGTAATCGAAGCGTATTTGAAATCTGACTAGAAACTTGTTGAGTACCAGTATTAAAACCTGGACCCGTTGTGATAGCAGATAATATAACATTCCACAAAGGTGGACGTATTCAAGAGATAATTGAATGTACGGGATGTCGATTGCTATATTTGGCACCTTATGCGACAGATTTAAACAAAATTGAGAATGATGGTCATGGCAAAAAAGTCGCATCCGTCAACAAACCCATAGATTTAGCTGTGTTCGAGATGCTCTGGAAGATGTCCTCAGCAAAGCGTTCTAACCGCCTTGGCGGTTGCTATACTTTTACATAGAAAATCATTTAGGATCGCTATAGTCACCATAGCTGGAGCGGCTAGCATTAATGCGTTTGAGTGCGAATTTCCTAGAACAGCCCAAGGGCAGGTGCTTTGTTTTTTCCTGGCATTTTGTGCGATCGCGCTAGGTGGTTATTTGACAGCAACGCTGGGCACATTTTTTGTGAGTCAGGATGCTGAGAGCGATCGAGCAGAAATAGCTGCTACACAATCAATTCAAGCTGTGGAAACAAAAATTACTGCACTGCGAAGGTTCAAGCCTGCTTGAGGAAAAGGTTTAGACCTGTGAATTGCTGACCTTGGATTTGAGGATCGAGTCGATCGCTCTCGATACGATACTAGAGAAACGATGATGTCTGTCCAATTATAGATTACCTTTTACTCTAAACTATTCCAAGCGAGAGATGATCTTTTAAATTTTGAATTTTACTATAAAAATATCCTCTAACCACTCAAATAAAAAAAATAAAATGATGGAAAAAACAAGCAGAATAAATTATTGATAGAGACAAAAAAACTTTATTCAGGATTAATCTCTTATTTCACTGTTCAATAGTGCCGACAGTTTTGCTCTGGCTCAATGCCTGATTTTATAAGACTTAGAGCCACGGGGGATAATTAAATCAAAGTCATCTCCACTCCTGACTTGCATTTAATTCGACTTTTTTATGGTCCTTGCCCTATCAAGCTTGTATCATCGTTTCCCAAAAAAACGCAGTATTGATTGAATGTTAAGCTGTTTCTATTTATTGCATTGACACGATAAACTCATGGAAAACACATTATTCGATCGCACATTCCGGGACAGCGAAGGCAAAATAGTTATAGCTCAGATGCCCAATCTACCACTGAGTGTCGGGATTGTAGCTACTTTATTAACGCTGATTGTTACAACAGGTAAAATTAATTTAGGGTTGGAGCTAGTAGCCTTTGGCTCTTTGTTTACTTGGGCTTGGGAAGAATTATTTCAAGGCGTTAATTACTTTCGTAGAGCATTAGGTCTGATTGTGCTTGTTGGTCTAATTGCGTGGAAACTTCAATAGTTAGGTAAGCATACATCAAATCCATAAGGTAGAGCAAAACCTTTATCGAGCGGATGAGGAACGGTGGAAAGGTTGACAGGCTGTAATGGACAACCCAAAAATTAACACCTATCGGATGTGGGAACACCTCAACAATGCTCAACTAATTCGCTACCTGCTACTCTTTGTGCTTGCTTGGGCTATCGTGCAGGTGTTGGCTTTTATTTTTGCAGCTACTCTCGCCTTTCTGCTGAACTAACCCGTCAAATTTGTATCTCGTTTCCTCCCTCGTTGGCTAGCGGTAGTGCTGGCTTTTTTACTTGCCTTATTGATTGATTCTAGGTGCGTTAATGGCAACGTTAGGATTAGCTAACATTTCCCAAGCACAGCATTTATTAGAACAGGCTCCTCAATTTTTAGACTCGCCACTGGCACTGTTGGAAACATTTCAATAGTTTCTGTTAAATCCCCATATTACGTTAGATTTTAGCACTTTTAAGCAACCACTGCACCAACAAGTCATAGGCATAATCTGCCTGGAATTTTCCACAGTGCAAAATCTGTTATTCAGTTTGCTAGATGTGATTGTGCTTACGTGGTTCCCTTCTTTATGCTGATCGATGGTAGACGACTATTGGGATCTGATGTGAGGCTCTTTCCACCCGGCTTATACGAGGATTTGACCAGGGAAATCCAAAATAAATTTTTAGGTTTCTTTTGGCTCGGTTGCTATTATCAATATTTTTCGGCTTCTCTACCTTTGTGGTGTTTATCTTGGTGGATATTCCCTATGCACTGTTCCTGGCGGCAGTCGCAGGCGCATTTGACCTTATTCCCCGTATTGGCGCGATGAAATTCGTGGGGAAAAGACAGAACAATTTTCTGGTTGATGTTGAAGCTAGTTGGCTTGAGATTTCGGTTAAGATATTTTGTTTTAAATCTCTGGGAGAGCAATAATGAAAGGTTTAAAGGGAAAAAACGCACTCATTACTGGAGCGAGTTCAGGTATTGGGCAGGCATCGCCATTCGTCTTGCTCAAGAAGGTTGCAACATTGCCGTTAACTATCGCAAAAGCTTAGAAGAGGCAGAAGATAATGAAGAAGTAGCTCTGCAAAAAGCCTGTGGACAAGCATCGGAATGCGGGGTTGAAACGCTATTAGTTCAGGGAGATGTCTCCAAAGAAGATGATATCCTTCGTATGGTGAAGAGTGTCATTGATAAATTTGGTAGTCTGGATATCCTGATTAATAATGCTGGGATTCAAACAGAAAGCGCATCCCATGAAGTGCCAACGGATGAATTCGATCGCGTGATAGCAGTCAATTTGCGAGGTGCATATCTCTGTGCGCGGGAAACCATTAAGCATCTGTTAGAGCAGCAGCGCTCTGGGGTGATTATCAATATTTCGAGTGTGCATGAAATCATTCCCCGCCCGACGTATATCAGCTATTCCATCAGCAAAGGTGGCATGGGAAATCTGACTAAAACCCTAGGGTTGGAATACGCAAGCCGAGGCATCCGCGTCAATGCTATTGCCCCGGGTGCAACAATTACACCGATTAATGAAAATTGGACGGACAATCCAGGACAAAAGGCAGTAGTGGAAAGCCATATCCCAATGGGACGGGCAGGTACATCGGAGGAAATGGCTGCATCTGTTGCCTTTCTTACATCAGATGAAGCGGCTTACATTACGGGACAAACGCTCTATATTGATGGTGGATTGACCCTTTATGGTGACTTTCGCGAAGCTTGGTCTGCCTAAATTAACTGGGAGAAACTATGGGGAGGAAATAGGCGATCGCTGTCATTTTACCTAAAAAAGGATTTGTTTGGGCGATCGCTTTCTTTACTCACCGGACACTAGACTAAACCGCACTAAGGTGTCATGCAGATATGATTGAACGTGGCAGCTAGGAAGGCATTGCGGAGTAGTTAGACCGCAAATATCTCAAGTAGTGGTATCTTGCTGCATAACAATCAAATAATTCATTAGGGCGATGAACTTGATATAGAAACATCATCGAGCGCACTGACACTATTACCAGCCACAAATCAAGAGTTTCTGCTATTAATATAAATCATCAAGATTTTTTTTGACATCTTATTCTGATTGCGGAGCGATTTCCTGGGCGGAATTTTCCCAATTTGCTCCTTTATTAGTGGGTATAAAATGGTATTTTTCAGAGCCAATATCCTGTGAGCTGTAGATGCCAGCATGACATAAAAAAAGGTAACTCATCACACAATCGATCGCCAAAAACACCCCAGATTTTATTCCAAAAAACTTAATTACCATTAAAGTTGCAGCGATCGGTGTATTGGCAGCGCCACCAAAAACTGCCGCAAATCCCATGCCCGCCAATAAAGGTGCTGGTAATGCCAAGATTAATGACAAAGCATTACCTATAGCAATCCTAAATGATTTTCTCTATCTAGAGCAATCCTAAATAATTTTCTCTGTGTAAGTATATTGAAGAGCGTCTTCCATTTCCGCGATCATTACCTAACGCTATTTAAGGGAGGATTTTTCCAGTATAATTTCATTGATTCTCCAATATTGATGAATTTAGGATGCTCTGGGTTGCACCTAACCCATATTACTTCTGAACGTAGCAATGCTGCTCTTATCCCCCAATAGCTACAATAATCAGTTGTGAACTTCTCCTTTTTTCTTTCTTCTTCTTTCTTAACTCTGCGTGTTCACTGTTCTTTGCGGTATATAAAAAAATACTCATGTTGAAACTTTACGAATATTCTCCCTCTGGGAATTGCTACAAAATCCGCTTGCTTTTAACTCAGCTTAATATTCCCTTCGAGCGGCTAGAAATTGATATTATAAAACGAGAAAGTCGAACCCATGAATTTTTGATTAAAAATCCTAACGGGCGTATTCCTGTTTTAGAAATTGAACCGGATATTTTTTTGTTTGAATCGAATGCGATTATGTTTTACTTGAGCGAAACAACTGAGTTTTTCTCCACTGATAAATTTGAACGCGCTCAAGTCATGCAGTGGTTATTTTTTGAACAGTACAGCCATGAACCTTTTATTGCTACTTCTCGTTTTTGGTATATGACAGGAAAAGCTGAGGAATATCGAGAAGCACTCCAACAAAAACAAGCACCGGGTTATACTGCTTTGGGGGTGATGGAACAGCATTTAGAAAACCATGCTTTTTTTGTTGGCGATCGCTATACTATTGCTGACATCGGTTTATTTGCTTACACTCACGTTGCGGGCGAGGGCGGATTTGATTTAACGAGATTTCCAGCAATTCAAAGTTGGATCGAGCGAGTAAAAAATCAACCTCGATATATTAGCATCACACATAAATAGGGCTTGCTGAATAATCGAGCGCATATTGCGTGGCCTGGGTTTCGCTCGCACGATCGAGAATAAAGTGCAA
>NZ_JAUBQU010000192.1:5757-7081 GCF_036701435.1 Microcoleus sp. Pol12A5 | reverse complement strand
GAAGCGTTTAAATCTATTAGTTATCCCGATCGCACTGTCAAAAGAGCCGATCGCGCCGTCCGGTGCAGCCCTTTTCAATTACACTTCTTCCAGACAATCCGCGATAACAGCGTTTTCCTAACTGCGATCGCCTCAAACACGGGTGTCGAAAGCGGCTACACTCGATCGCCCGTATCCGAACTCGTAGCCGAAAACTCGCTACTTTGGCTGATCCAAGTCGGCGTGTTGCGACGGGAAGTAGACGGACAAGGGATTACCGACAGTTTTCGCCTCACGCCCCTAGGCCGCCAACTCGTGGAAAAATGGGAACAGGAAGGACAGGGAGTGCCGGCGGCGTCATTGTGCGATCGTATGGGAAATGCCGTTAGCCGCGGGTTGGGACTGTTTCTTTAAGCGTTTATTGCTTGTCCTAGTCCGACAGTCCGACAGGGAATGAATTCCCTGTCTCATAGCAAAAGTCGGTTAAAACCGACTGCAAGTCTCAATTTAACTCGATGTTGAGTTTCGCAATGCACGTTAATCAACCGTCCTCAGTCCTCTTGCAGAGGACTTGCGCTATGAGACAGGGATTTCAATCCCTGTCGGACTCGCCGTCAAACGAGTTAGACCGCGATCGCACCATAGCATTTTTTGAAGAACCGGGCGATCGCATCCCTGTTCCAACGTTTGCCGAATCCTTCAATCTCACCGTCGGTGAAATGTTCAGTTGGCTGACTGAGTAGCGCCACCTCGATTTGTGAATGATTTAACCGCAGAGGGCGCAGAGGGCGCAGAGGAAGAGAAGAGATCTCTCTACGGATTTGGTTCGATCTAATGTGCGGTCGATCGCCTATACTAGAATATCTGGTTGTCAGCACTTCAAGGACGAGAGAAAACTAAAGTTATCAGTACAAACTTAATTATGATTATTTAACCGGACTTGATATCATCTCTCAAATAACCGCTAACTACTAACAACTAACTACATAAAAAGTTTGTCAAAAATGGAAGCTAAATCTTACAAAGACACGGTAAACCTGCCCAAAACCAAGTTTGATATGCGCGCCAACGCCGTCAAACGGGAACCAGAATTGCAACAATTTTGGACCGATCAAGAAATCTACGATCGCCTTTCGGAAAATAACCCAGGCGATTTGTTCATCCTGCACGACGGGCCCCCCTACGCCAACGGACAACTCCACATCGGCCACGCCCTCAACAAAATCCTTAAAGACTTTATCAACCGCTACCAAATGCTGCGCGGCAAAAAAGTCCGCTACGTGCCCGGTTGGGATTGTCATGGATTGCCGATCGAACTTAAAGTATTGCAGAACATGAAATCGGA
>NZ_JAUBQU010000192.1:0-5657 GCF_036701435.1 Microcoleus sp. Pol12A5 | reverse complement strand
CCAGTTTTAACGCCCGTAGATGAGAACGGAAATTTCACCGCAGAAGCCGGACAGTTCGCAGGTTTAAATGTCCTCGGAAACGGCAATGCCGCAGTGATTGATGCCCTTGCCGAAGCAAATTGTTTAATTAAAGAGGAAAGTTACGCTCACTCTTATCCTTACGATTGGCGCACGAAAAAGCCGACTATTTTTCGGGCGACGGAACAGTGGTTTGCCTCCGTTGAAGGGTTCCGAGATGAAGCCCTAAAAGCGATCGCCGAGGTGAATTGGATTCCCGCCCAAGGGGAAAATAGAATCACGGCAATGGTTAGCGATCGATCGGATTGGTGTATTTCTCGCCAGCGGACTTGGGGCGTTCCGATTCCCGTATTCTACGACGAAGAAACCAACGAACCGCTGTTAAATGAAGAAACGATCGCCCATGTGCAAGCCATTTTTGCCGAACGCGGTTCCGATGCTTGGTGGGAATTGTCGATCGCCGAATTACTGCCGGAATCTTACCGCAATAACGGTCGCACTTACCGCAAGGGAACCGACACGATGGATGTGTGGTTTGACTCCGGTTCTTCCTGGGCCGCAGTTGCCAAAGGTCGATCGGAATTAAACTATCCGGCTGATATCTATTTGGAAGGTTCAGACCAACACCGCGGCTGGTTTCAATCCAGCTTGCTGACCAGTGTAGCAACTAACGGCGTTGCTCCTTACAAAACAGTTTTGACTCACGGTTTTGTGCTAGATGAAAAAGGCCGCAAGATGAGCAAATCTGAAGGCAATGTCGTCGATCCGGCTGTCGTAATTAAGGAATATGGAGCCGATGTTTTGCGGTTGTGGGTGTCTTCGGTAGACTACTCGGCAGATGTGCCTTTGGGCAAAAACATTCTCAAACAGCAGTCGGATGTTTACCGCAAAATTCGCAATACAGCTAAGTTTTTGCTGGGCAATTTGCATGACTTCGACCCCGCAAAAGATGCCGTAGCTTACGAGGAATTGCCGGAACTCGACCGCTATATGCTGCACAGAATGGGCGAAGTTTTTGCGGAAGTCCAAGATGCTTTTGAAAGCTTCCAATTTTCCCGATTCTTCCAAACTGTGCAGAATTTCTGCACGGTGGATTTGTCGAATTTTTACTTGGATATTGCCAAAGACCGACTTTACATCAGCGCGACAGATACCCTTCGCCGCCGCAGTTGTCAGACGGTGATTGCAATTGCTGTGGAGAATTTAGCAAGGGCGATCGCACCTGTTTTGTGTCACATGGCTGAGGATATTTGGCAGTACCTTCCCTATCCAACTCCTTACAAGTCAGTATTTGAAGCCGGCTGGGTGCAAGTTGATGCAAAATGGCACAATCCAGAATTGGCTACTCGCTGGCAGTATTTGCGGCAAGTGCGCGGCGAAGTTAACAAGGTTTTGGAAAAAGCCAGGATGGAAAAGGCGATCGGTTCTTCTTTGGAAGCTAAGGTTTTGCTGTACGTTCCCGATGTTGAGAAAAGAGAGCAATTGCAAGCTTTGAATCCCAGCAGCGAAGAATTGGTGGATTATGTGCGATCGCAAAATTCCCTCATCGAGTTAGCCGCAGAGGAGAAAGCAAAAGCAGCACAAGATAAACAGGAAGAACAAGCGGCAAAAGTTGCCAAAGTCTTGACAGAAAACAAAATTTATGTTGAGGCGGAAACGATCGCAGAAAAGAGCGATCGACGTTCTGAAATAGTAGAGTATTCTGTCCCTGAACTGTCGGCTTCAGATTCTGGGCAAATCTTAGATCGAGCCGCCGAGTTTGTGGCTAATTTGCCTGAATACGCGGGCAACTTTTTTACAGAATACCAACAAGCGCTGGTAACACTTGGGCTGTTAGCCTCTGTGTTGATAACGGGCAGAGTAACGCTGGCGATTTTGGATACGATCAATCAGATTCCGATGTTGGGAGGCTTATTGGAAGTCATCGGCATCTTATTTACAATTTGGTTTGCTTTCCGTCACTTGTTGTTTGCCGCCAACCGTCAAGAAATTGCAGAACAAATTGATTTCCTGACAGCAGATGTGGTGGGCCGGAGTACAGCCCTTGTGCTTGCAGAAACAAAGGCGATCGTCCTCGCACCGGCATTAGATACAGCGCTTGTGCTTGTAGAAACACAGGCGATCGCACAAACAGCCCCAGCCGAAAAAGTGTTTGTAGAAACACCCCAAATCCCGACAGCAGAATTAGTTGCGATCGAACCCAAACCCGAAATTCCTGCTGAAATAGCTGTAACGCACGATTCTACAATGACCGGCAGCGGTGTAGATGAACTGCGGTATTTGTTCATTACTTCGGAAGTGGAACTGGTAGAATCGAATGCAGTTATCCAGGAATTGCCGTACAGTTACCAGTCTCCAGAGTTGGCGATTGGTGTAGTCAAAGCAGACGGTGAAAAGTGCGATCGCTGCTGGAACTACTCTACTCACGTCGGAGAGTCGATCGAACATCCGCTAATTTGCGAACGCTGCGTGTCAGCAGTAGACGGCAAATTCTAACGTAGACTGCGCTTCGGGAAAAATTCTTGAGTTTGTGGTAGCCACATTCAGCCCGAAGCGCACCTTACAATAACTTCATTTACTTATTTCTGATTAAAAAAACGGCAGACGATTTCACCAGGGTTGTTTTGTCCGAACGCCAAAACAGTTCCATCTTTCTTAACTGTAGTGCGATCGCGGCAATTGTAGATTTCCAGAGGCTGTTTAACTCCATTAACACTAAGAATTACCCTGTATTCCCAATAGTTTTTCGCACTGCGTTTGATATCCACAATGCAAATCTCGCTTCCTTGATAATTGCGGCATACAGAGGCATCAGCAGGAAGCGCGACCCAGAAAAAAGATATTAATAACAAAAAGTAGCAAACACATTTCATCATCTGCGATCGCCTTTTCCTTTACGCTACTCCGAACCCAGTATGCGGACGCTTGTAAGGTGGATGCAACCCCAACACAATATCCTCCTCTGACACTCCCATCTCCACAAATTCCCGTGCAATATCCACTTCTGTCATATTGCGCTGAATCCAAATTTTACTATCCTTAATATCCAAATGAATGAAACAGTTGTATATCCGCTTTAGTCCCTCCCAGCCAACATCTAGTAACTGATAGTGGTCATGTTCCCCATCAAAAACAAGCTGGCATTCAACGTCTGAATTAGGCTTTTCTAGCGTTGCTTGTTGAGTTAGCAATTTGCGGATACACTGGCGGTAATGCTCTACTCTTTCCATTCCACAATTACCTCCTTTTGCGGATCGTAAACGACGAGTTTAAGTTGATAGACATTGACCGCTTCTTGTATAAATGGCTCTTGAAAAAACGAGTCAAAAGTATCAAATGGTACTGCTAGATACAGTGTTCTGTTCGGTTCTTTGATTTGTAAGGCAAGCCGATAATTCAAAAATTGACCCAAGGCGAGATGAAAGTCAGTAATTGCAGAGTTGTTGAGGAAGCTTTTAATTTCAACAGCAATTTTTTGCCCTAATTTTTCCGCTGCCAAAATCTTTTCTGCGGCTAAATCAATCTCAAACTTAACACCCTGAATTTTGACGATCAGCGGATCTGCGGTGATTTCCCACTCCTCCTTCTGAAGCGCTTTTTTGACAGCATCGTGAAATAAATCTCTAGCAGCCATTTCTCCCTCATACAGCTTCTATATCTATCTTATAGCAGCCAAAGCGCGCAAGCTGCTGCGATCGCCCTCAAGTCGCTATCTCATAAGATAGCTGAACCATACCAGAACTATATGTCTGACATCCAGTTAAGTGCAAAGCTGTAGTATTTATGGGATTAGTAAATAAAGGAATTCCCTCGCCCAAAATAAGCGGATGAACCGAGAGAATCACTTCGTTGACAAAGTTTTGATTCAGGAAATCGCGAATCAGCAGAGAACCTCCCACCAACCAAATATTCTTGCCCTCAAGCAAGCGCAAATCATTGACAAAATCCTCTAAATCTGTTACCACTTCGACATCACAAGTGGCTTGAAAATCTAGATTTTTAGTAAAAACATAACTCTTTTTTTCTTGGTAGGGATACTCGCCAAAAGTTAGAACTTGTTCGTAAGTTTTCCTACCCATGAGAACCGTATCGATGCTATCTAAGAATTTACTATAACCGTAATTTTGGTCGGTAAACAGCCAGTCAATATCGCCGTTCGATCGCGCGATATAACCGTCCAAACTAGATGCAATGAATAGTACAATTTTACGCATGGCAAAACCCAGGTTTTTGGAATGATTGGGGCGATGATCGCCCCAATTACCTTAATTTTAAATGATTTAGTGTCGTGACGGTAGCTTGAGTTCCATACCCAGCTTTTGACCGACATCGATCGCCTTATCAGCAAAATCAGTCATGCCTGCGATGCCAACTCCGATCGCAGTACCCGCCGCTACAAGAGCTGTTAAGCTTTTCTTTAATCTGGTTTTATTCCATTGGTTCTCCGGTTTCTTAATTTCGGCTTCGACATCTTCAATATCAATAATTATCTCATCCCGGATGTCTTCTGGAAACTGATCGGCGGTGTCACGCATCGATGAAATCAGCTTCAAAAGTTCGGCGGTATTGGTGTTATTGTTTTGCAGGGACTGATTGCCCGCAACTTCGGCACTGTTCGACGAACCGCCGATATTCCCGGAAAAGTTAGCACCTTGAAAAGCACCTTGAAAGTTGTTGGTTTCAGAAGAATTTTGAGTCATTTTTGCTTCGGCTTTATTAATAATTGGTCTAGTAACAGCTAGTTTAGCGATATCTACAATGTCGTCATAATATTTTCCCAATTCTTGATCGCCCATTTGGTTTCTGCGCCGAAGTTCGATCGACTCATACCCATCCAGCAACTTCCGCAAATTCAGACGCAGCTTAAGTTTGCCGACAAGCTTTGTATTTTCGCCCATATCCTCCAGCCCTAGCAATTCATCATAATCCAGCGGATCGGCATCGGGATAACCGGGAACCGGCACCCATTGACTGATTTCCAGATTGGCAAAAGATTTGTGGATTTTGGTAAACGTATCGCGAATCATGCTGAGGAAAGAACGCCGCGTCGATTCCCGCCCGCTAACGGCAATAAAGATTTTCTTATCTTCCGGGTCAGATTTGATCCGGGCGATGTTGTACACCTCAGCGCCTTCCCTGTACTCCAGCATAACCCCCGTGCGCCAGTGGGTGCAGTTGTGGATTTTCTCGTGCATGAGGACGATGAAGCGCGAGAGGATGCTGTCGGGGAGGATGCGGTAGTGATATTGAAATTCCAGCGTTTCGCCTTGGAGTTTAGTGTTTTGCGGTTCCTCTTTGGGCAAGATGCCGGGGATGAGGAAAGTCGGCGCCCGACAATGGCTGACGGGGAAGCAGAGTTCAAATTCCTCCATCAACCCGGTGAGGCAATGGTAGCGGCGGCTGGGATATTTATTTGAGTCGAGGATGCGGCTGAGGTCGGCGTAGGTGAGAATGCCTTTGGTTTTGACTTTGAGTGCGTCGTCGCTGAGGAGGGCATAGATGCCTTCAGTCACCCAGTGGGGATTGAGGATGTTGGTGGATTGCAGGATCGGGTGTTCGCGGAAGTTGAGGACAATGCCCAGGTTGTGCAGCAGTCCGATCAGTTGGGTTTGGTCGGTTTCTTCAAAGATGTTTTCTTT
>NZ_JAUBQU010000037.1:17569-51849 GCF_036701435.1 Microcoleus sp. Pol12A5 | reverse complement strand
ATTGGAGGCGGTCACGTTCTGCACTTAATTTGCGACTTGACGATCGCTGCTGACAATGCTATTTTCGGACAGACCGGCCCCAAAGTTGGCAGTTTCGACGGTGGTTTCGGAGCTAGCTATCTCGCCCGAGTAGTCGGCCAGAAAAAAGCCCGAGAAATTTGGTTTTTGTGTCGCCAGTACAGCGCCCAGCAAGCCCTAGAAATGGGTTTAGTCAACTGCGTCGTGCCCGTCGAACAACTAGAACTAGAAGGGATTCAGTGGGCTGCGGAAATTCTCGAAAAAAGTCCGATCGCGATTCGCTGCTTGAAATCCGCTTTTAATGCCGACTGCGACGGTCAAGCAGGTTTGCAAGAACTGGCGGGAAATGCCACTTTGCTGTACTATATGACCGAAGAAGGCGCCGAAGGCAAACAAGCCTTTTTGGAAAAACGGCAACCTGATTTTAGTCAATATCCTTGGCTGCCATAGCTGGATGGAGAAATCAGTTTTTTTATGCGCTCATATTAAAGTAAATGCTGCTGATTTTTCTGAGTTAGTAAAGCCCAATGCACCCGATCGCCCACAAGTGTCAGTATTGATACCATTTCCCAAAAAGAATGAAACTGCTTTGCCAGATCCAAACCATGATACTGATCAGTGATTCCCCAATCGAAAATCGAAAATCGAAAATGGTATGACCTATCCTGCTGCCGACTAACTAAACCGAGACTGGTGCTGCCGATTTTTCGGTTAACGTTGTGCCTGTAAGCTGGCAGGCATTGCGCTCGGAAAGAGTGACCGTGGCATCCTGCAGCGTCAGAGTCGATTCTTGCCACATTCCAATTTCTTCTATGTTTTCCCAAGATGACCTAAAAGGCGAAACCGCTAAAGCACAAGCTTTCCAGTGACTTTGAACCGGCCCGCCTAGTAAAGCGCAAACACCTCCGCGTCTGCCCTCAGGGGTATAGTGACGGCAGTGACCACAAGCTGAAGTTAAAGGTGAAGTTAAGGAGGTTTGCATAAAAGTTCTTAGGGAAATCATTTTCATCTCTAATTCTCCTTTGTAGAGCTAGCAGGTTTTAGAGCATTCCAACCTTTATGCTGTCTGGGTTGTAGCGATCCCCGAAGCATAATTAAATTTTATAATTTATTTATAATCTCGTTATATATAGAAACAATTAGATCGGTGCTTGCTCATTGTATAGGTAAAAACAAAGGTTAAAAGTTTATAAAGCCGTTAGGGATCAAGAAAAAGTACAAATGCCCAACGAGTATGAGAGGTTACAAACAGGCGGTAGCTTAGAATACAAAAATTCGCTGAGAGTGTCCCTAAGCAGCCTCCGGATAATAGCAACAATTAAGTTTTCAAATGAAAATAAAAAATAGCTGCCGGCGATCGACAGCAGGCGATCGGGTCCCTGTTGCATAGACACCAAAAGTAGCTAATCATAAAATAGGCAAGTTTTTAAGCTTCTTCTCTATATCTACCAAAATTTTGGGGTGAGAGCCTCGCCCATAAGCGGGCGATTTTAATTGGTTCTAAGAAATTATTAGACGATTTGTAGACTTGCTGTATGCTAAGTCAAGGAGGTGAAGCAAGTGTTTAATTTGACGTTTGAATTTAAGTTGAAGCCCACAGCGACACAAATAGCAGTTTTTGAAGATTGGCTAGAACAGTGCCGCAAGGTGTACAACTATGCCCTAAGAGAACGCAAAGACTGGTACAACTCACGCAAATGTCAGATCAACTCTTGCTCCATTGGCTCCGAGTATATTATTCCTGCTGAGGAGCCTAGACCGACATATTCAAGTCAATGCAAGGCTTTAACAGCATACAGGAAGGCCAGCCCCGCATTGCAGCGAGTCAACGCTCAGGTGTTGCAACAAACGCTGCGGAGATTGGAAAAAGCTTTCGTCAGTATGTGGGAGCAAAATCACGGGTTTCCTCGGTTCAAAAAACAGGGGGCTTTGAGGTCTTTGAGTTTCCCACAGTTGGGTACAACTTTCCATCAAGGCAACCGCTTTAAATTGCCTGTAATTGGCTCGATAAAATTTTGTCAGTCACGTCCCATCCCCCAAGGCGCAATCATCAAACAGGCTCGCGTCGTTAGACGGTCTAGTGGCTGGTATATAATGTTGACTTTGCAATGGGATGTCTCAATTCCCGATATCATTCCTCACGGCAATCCCGTAGGAATTGATGTAGGGTTGACTAATTTGATTTCAACTTCTAACGGGCTTTTAATTAAAAGAACTAGGTTTTTTGCTGACGCAGAACGCAAGCTTAAATTGCTGCAACAGCGCGTTACTAGAAAAAAAATCGGGTCAAATAATTGGAAAAAGGCTCAGAAAAAAGTCGCTTTGCTGCATGAACACGTGGCAAACTGCCGAAAAGACTGGCATCGCAAGTTGTCACATCAAATCTGTGATGACGCGGGTATGGTGTTTGTAGAAGACCTTAATCTGGTCGAACTGAAAACGGGGATGTTAGGTAAGCACTGCTTAGATGCTGGGTTTGGGCAATTCTTCAACATATTGGAGAAAACTTGCTTTAAGCGCGGTGTGTATTTCCAGAAAGTAGATGCTAAAAAGACTAGCCAAATTTGTCCCAATTGCCTTAACCAAACAGGCAAAAAAGAGTTATCACAACCAACTCACTCGTGTCACAATTGCGGCTATACAACCGACAGAGATGTCGCAGCCGCACAAGTAGTTCTCAACCGAGGGCTTGCAGCCGTAGGGCATACGGTCAAGATGCTTGCCGAGGGTAAATTCATTGGAATCCCTGCGAAGCAAGAATCCCCACGCCTTTAGGCCCGGGAGTGTCAAAATCAAAACATTAAAATTAATTCAGAGGCGGTAGGAGTTTTGCTAATGAGTAAGCGTTCTTCGGTTGAATCCCCAAATCATCAATCCTCTTCAACCCCAATCAAGCCTGCTTTGCAAGCAGTCCTGGGGAGTTTAGATGTAAACCTAGAAGCAGAACTGACAACATACAGAAGGCACAGGAGGCGCGCGGAACAGTGGGTGTCGCCCTCAGTTCGTACCGGCAAGCAAACAGCCACAACCGAGCAACAGCTAGCCCAAAATTTGCCCCCGGAGGCCGCGGAGCAAACGCAGCAGCCCCTGTCCCTGCCCCTATCCCTGGCTGGCACTCAGGGCGATGCCCCGCTAGCAACTACCAGGGGTGGCACAAAATTATCTAGCAGTGCCTTGGCACCCAACAATTATCTCGAATCAAGCGAAAAACTGATCGAAAGTTTGGACGAGTCAAAAGCTGAGCCTGCGGTAGAACGCAGTTTAGCCGCTAGTTTGTTAACTCCCTTGGGACTGAGTTCGATGCTGCTGTTTTTGCTGTCGTGCACAGCTTTGGGCTACGCAGTCATGTACCCGTCAAATCTAGTTAAGATGGTCGGCCTGAATCGTTTGCTCGATCGCACCTCATCCTCTCCAAACGACAGTCCCGCCTCTACTTCCATCTCAGATACCAGCACCAAAGAACTGCCGAAAGCTCCAAATCTGGTATCCAAGGAATTTGTCGAGCTAGATTTGAGCACTCTCAGCAATGTCAAGCCGACAGTCAGCCCGATTCCTTCCCCGTCACCAAAAGCATCAATCCCGCCAACTCCGCCAGCGCCTCCGGGCCCCAGCGGGGCTGTGCCGATTCCTACAGAAGACGGCAACCCGGCCAGAGGCAGGGAACAAGGACTAAACAATCTGAGTACGGCTTTGCTTCCCACTCCCAGCCCCAGTGCCGCGCAGCCAGTGCCGACACTGCCGACACTGCCTCCAACATCATCCCCAGCCCAGCCTGCCGCCACATCCCCGGCGACAGCATCCCCGGCCGCCGCATCGCCAGCCGCCGCATCCCCGCTGGGAAGGCCTGCACGGGCCGCTGACGGTTTTTATTACGTTGTCACCGATTACACAGGCGAAAAATCGCTGCAGCAAGCCAGAACCGCAGTTCCCGATGCCTACGTGCGGAACTTCTCAAAGGGTGTCAAGATCCAAATGGGGGCTTTGAACGATCCTGCCTCAGCAGAACGTTTGGCGAAAGAACTCCAAGAAAAAGGGGTGAAGCCACAATACTATCAGCCATAAATTAGGTAAAGGGTGAAAAACTTTAACTAAATTGTTAGACAAAGCTAGACAATGAGGAATGTTTTGTCTAACACAAAATTGGTTTTGTAATTGTCAATTCCCAGTCCTAAATCTAAAATTTAATAAAATCGGGAGACTGGCAAAATGGGATTATTCGATCGCCTATGGCGAGTGATTCGAGCAAATATTAACAGTTTGGTCGGGGCTGCAGAAGACCCCGAAAAAATTCTGGAACAGGCTGTAATGGATATGCAGGAAGATTTAGTGCAGCTCAGACAAGCTGTGGCAGGAGCGATTGCAGCTCAAAAACGCACTGAACGCCAGTGCTCCCAAGCTGAGTCTACAGCAGCAGAATGGCATCAGCGGGCGCAGCTAGCTTTGCAAAAAGGCGAGGAAAATTTGGCGCGGGAAGCTCTGACGCGCAAGAAATCTTATCAAGAAACGGCAACGGCGATGAAAGCCAGTCTCGCACAACAGAACGCTGTTGTGACTAAACTTAAAGAAAATATGCGGACTCTCGAAAGTAAAATTTCCGAGGCAAAATCTAAAAAAGATATGTACATTGCCCGAGCTCGATCGGCCGCATCGTCGGAAAGACTTCAAGAAATGATGGGCAATCTCAGTACCGGCAGTGCTTTGAGCGCGTTTGAACGGATGGAAGAGAAAGTCATGCAGCTAGAAGCTCGCTCCGAAGCAATCGCAGAACTCGGAACTAATGATTTAGAAAAGAAGTTTCTCTCTCTCGAAGGTGCCGACGATGTGGATACCGAGTTGGCGGCGATGAAAGCACAAATGCTTCCGGGCAACAATACACCCAAATTGCCGTCGGGCGAGCCGCCCGCATCCTGAACCCCAAGCAGCAGAACAATAGTCTGGACGAGCAAAAACTTCTCAACAGCCTAGCTAGAGATGGCTCGAAGCCTGTTGGGGAATTCCCGGATCGACGTTAAACTCAATAGATAGGTGCATGAATAAGCTTGCCTGCATCGCATTACTCGATCGCTTTAAACTGGATTTATCTGTCTGCAAAAATTGCCAAAAACTAAATCGCACTAAAAATCTGACAAGAGTGAATTTCACAACTGCGGGCTAGGGCTATCAAGCCTGCTTTCCGCCTACTTCGTACACCTCACCCAGGAAAAATAGCATTATGGGATTATTTGACCGCATTAGCCGAGTCGTCAAAGCCAATCTTAACGATCTGGTCAATAAAGCTGAAGACCCGGAAAAGATTTTAGAACAGTCCGTTACGGATATGCAGGAAGACTTGGTGCAGTTGCGTCAGGCCGTTGCCAGCGCGATCGCCACTCAAAAGCGCACCCAGACTCAGTACAATCAAGCTGAATCTCAATCTAACCAGTGGCAGCAGCGCGCTCAGCTAGCCCTGCAAAAAGGAGACGAGACTTTGGCCCGGGAAGCGCTAGTTCGCAAAAAGTCTCACGCTGAAACGGCGGCTACGCTGAAAGCCAGTCTGGATCAGCAATCGGCTCAGGTGGAAAGTCTCAAGCGCAACTTGATCGGTTTGGAGAGCAAAATTTCTGAAGCTAAGACTAAGAAGGATATGCTCAAAGCGAGGATATCGGCTGCTAAAGCTCAGGAACAGCTCAACAATACCATTGGCACCTTGAATACAGGCAGTTCAATGGCGGCTTTCGATCGCATGGAAGAAAAAGTTTTGCAGATTGAAGCTCGCGCGGGGGCTTCGGCAGAATTGGCAGCCGGCAGCAGCAATTTAGAGGAACAGTTCCGCTTGCTCGAAAGCGGTGGTGATGTTGACGACGAGTTGGCTCAGATGAAAGCTCAACTGACCGGGGGTTCTGTGTCTCAAGGTCAATTGCCGGCTGCGGGTAAAACGGCAGCAGCTAGTAGCTCGGAGTCGAGCCCGGTGATTGACGCTGAGTTGGAAGAATTGCGATCGCAGCTCAATAAAATGTAGTAATCTCTATCAAAATTTACCTATTTCTCAGATCGCAGGTTTGATAGAATGCTCCGCCGACCTACAGGGCTAGCTTGGGAGGTCGGAGTTTTTTTGGTAATTTTTGACTACACAAAACAGAAGTGCTGTCAACTATCTTTATATTGACTTAAGAAATTAACTCTTTAAAAAGTGATAAAGTAATTTTATTTCTTGCAAGAAGTCTAGCTTGGGAGGTAAGAGTTTTTGAGCAATTTGTCATTACACAAAACAGGAGTGCTGTCAACTATCTTTATATTGATTTAAGAAATTAACTCTTTAAAAAGTGATAAAGTAATTTTATTCCTTGCAATTGCGTCGGTCGCGCCCGATCGTAAGTGTAAATAACTATCAAATATTGCTAACCTGTCATGCCCGTGCAATTTTCTAGAGGCTTTTGTAAAATCAAGTTTTTCAAGGCATTAGCACTTGGTTTTTCAATTGCAGCTATTTGTCCCGCACTGCTATCAGCTCTAAGTGTTAACGAGTCGATGGTTGCTACCGACTCAGGGGTGCAAGCGCCCATTTTACAGGATAATTTACTGTCTCAATTAAAACTAAATCAAGAAACAGCAGACGATCGCGATCGGCTTCGTGATTTATACTCGGGTTCAGAATTAGATAGAGGCAGTAAAGAGCAAGAAAATAGCATCCCGGAGTTTGATCGATCGACCCAAAGTGAGCCTGCAGAAACTCTCCCTCAATTGCCGAACCGAGGAGAAAATAGACACGAATTTCCGATTCCTAACCCGCGGCTGCCAAATCCGGCTCCTCTCCCATAACCCGCAACACCAAAGCCCTTGCCTTCAGGCGAACCGCTTTTGCCACCTGCTGTTCCCCCACTGGCACAGCCTGCAGAATTGCTAAGATTCCGGGTACGATAAAAGTCGATCGATGGGAAGTAGTTGGCAGTTGATTTACCGCGAGCCGATCGTGCAAAATCCCAGAAAAGAAATCGCGATCAATATTGGTACCTGCAGTCGAGAAAGCGATACATCTTTGCTGCGAAAGGATTTTCCACTGTCGCCGGAAGCAGATAATCCGGATAGAAATCCGGTTGCGGTGCTGAGGCTGTTTCAGGATTTTACTCAAAGGGGAGAGATGTCTTGGCGAGGCGATCGCAGTTCACTCTGGGAATGGCAGCATTGGGCGCTAAGGTGAGCAGCAGCAGCTCAGACAGTCAATTTTTGACTTGGCAGCGGTCAATTGCAGTACGTGCGGTGGTTGGCTCGTGAGACGCTGCTGGGGGCGGTGATGTGAAATTGGCTGAGGCAGAGCTTTTGGCGATCGAACCATTCGGTATAGGAGGCTCAGACACATTGCCGGGCTACCGTCAGGATGCAATGCTTGCCGATAATAGCGGGATTTTCTATTCAGGCGAGTTGCGGTATCCGATGCAAGCGCACCGACGACAAACAAGGAGTTTTGCAGGTGACGCCGTTTGTGGATTTTGGCAATGTTTGGAACCCCAGGGAAAGCGCGGTTTTGGAAACTAATAGTTTGCTGTCAGCGGGATTGCACCTGCGCTGGCTGTACAGCCAAAGGTGGAATGCTCAGCTTGGGCTGGCGAATTCCTTTGATTGGTATTAAGTCGAGCAATACGAGTTTACAAGAGCGCGGGCTGTATTTTTTTGTAGAATTCAAACCTTTTGAGGAAAGCAGTCGTTTTGTCCTTGGCGGAACTGAGCAATTTCGCTATATAGTAATAATTATCATTTGGCACTCATCGTTAGGTGCCAAAAGTGTATTTTACTGATAATTTTTCAATAAAACTATGTCTAGGGTACGGTTGCTGCTTTTAAGTTCTTTTGCTGCAGGTTTTGGGCTTTGCTCCATCATTCTGGCTATGTTTACGATGACTTCCCGGCTGTCGTTTACCTCTTTTTTTACCTTTGTTTTAACTTTGGTTTTTTTTGGAATTAATCTGCTTTTTGCTTTGCATTATTATACATCACTTACTAAGCAATTGAGTGTTAAAAATAAAAGGAAAGCGAGAATTTAGCTGTTGTGAAGCAGAAGCAGAAAAAGGCATGGATAGTTTTTTATGAAATTTGAAGGGAATTCAGGAAAACGCCTCCGGATTAGGAAAACTATCTAGCTGTAAGCCATAATTATTTAAAGTCTAATTATTTAGGAGGTCTGCCTGGAAACAAGACTAAAATAGTATTAATTTGCTAAGAAGCCGATCGCACTAAAATGACTGTACAGTCGCACCCCCGCGCCACAGATTCCGGAATGTTCCCGTGAATCACCTGCTTCAGCAGCCCTTCCCGGCTAGCTCCCAGGACGATCGCATCGCACTGATCGTTCTGAGCCAAATCAATTAAAGCATCCGAAACCGATTTAGCGCAAACCGAAGTCGCTATTATCGAACAGCTAACCCTGCGCTTGATAAACTCCGCTGCTTGCTTTAATTCCCCCCTATCTGGTTCTGCAACAGAAGGCTGGTGAACCTGACACAATTTAATCTCCGGTACAGCACTTGCAGCCACCAAAGCAGGTAGCAGCCTCAAAGCTGCAGCTTGCTTGTAACCGCCCCGAATAGGAACCAACCAGCGGTGCAAACCCATCAGGGTGTGCAGTCCCAATTCTGGCCCTGGAATGTCTGAATTCGGCGGGGAAAGTTCAGTCTCTGGAGTCGCTGATGAATCTGAGGATATCGCAAATTTGGGATGATCTGCGCCGTCAACTCTTTCGGGATTTAAGTCGCATTCTATAGACGCATATTTCCCCCCGTTAAGAGCGGTGGCAAACTCATTTTTCTTGCGGTTTGCTAATATTTTTTCGCTCCATTTAACCAAAATAACCTCGCAGCCGGCTTGCCTAATTACGGTATCGACCACATCACCAAAAATGCGTCCAGTGGTGGATGTTTCGCCTTGCCATCCCATCAAAATTAAATCGATATGTCGCTCCTTAATTGTCTCTAAAATCGCGTGAGGTACGTCATGAGCTACCCGTATTTGGGTGTGTACAGGCAAGTTCCAATTGCGAATAATTCGTTCGGCTTGTTGCAGCAGGCGGCGGCTTTTTGTTGTCCGCACTGTGGTTTCTGAGGGGGAACTGTTGCGCGGTACTAAGATGATTTGCAGGCATTCTAATTCATAATTACGATCGCGCGCGATCGCGGCCGCCAGCTGCAGCAAAGCGGGTGCTGTTTGGGGGTTGGAAAGCGGCACTAATAAGCGGCCGTTTCCGACTTGCGGAGCTCTGGTTTGATAGACAACATAGGAAGGTTCTGGATGCGGGCCCCGGGTTGTTTCTCCGCTGAGGCGATCGGATTCAACTCGGATAATGTCGCTGCGGGTAATAATTCCCACCAAACGCCGACCTTCTACGACTGGTAAGCGGCTGATATTGTAGTTGTTAAGCCTGTACAATACCTCGCTTAAAGTATCGCTTGCTTTGACTGCGATCGGCTGTACAGTCATAAATTCTTTGAGCAGCGAGTTGCCGGACAAATTGCGCTCGCGGGCATTTGCCAAATCGGTTTGACTGACAATTCCGACTAATTTGCCATCTTCAACGACTGGAAATCCTCGGTGGTGCGATCGCGAAAATGCCTGGATCACTTCATCGAAAGTCAGCAAACTCGAAAGAGTTTCAACTCGGCGCTGCATCACGTCATCTGCGTACAAGTCGCTCAAAGTATTGCTTGCAGCTTTTGCCTTTGTCAGTTGAATGCCGTTAAACTCCAAAAGGTGAGTGTACAGCGAGCCACTGTCTACCTTTTCTGCGACTAAATAAGCAACTACAGAACAGATCATCAAAGGCAGCACTAATTTGAAATCCGCCGTAATTTCAAACACAATTACTACCGCAGTAATCGGTGCTCTAGTAACCGCGCAAAAAAATGCTCCCATTCCCGCCAAAGCGTAAGTTACCGGCAAACCTACGCCCAGGGAATCTGCCTGCACAATGCCCACCATGTGACCTAGTGCAGAACCCATAACTAGGGAAGGGGAGAACAATCCTCCCGGAGCTCCTGAAGCGGCGGAAATAATTGTCAGGAAAAAGTGAGCTATAAAAGCAATTAAACTCGTTATTCCGCTTGCTTCCCCGGTCAGCAGAAACTCTCGCAAACCCGTATTGTTGCGGAAAGTTTCTGGGAGGAGAGCTATTACTGAACCGCAGATGATACCAGCTAGAGCCACTCGCGCGGGCAAAGCTAATTTGAGCGATCGCCTGTTAAACTGCAAGCTAGCAATAATTCCTTTGCTGAAGCAAGCTCCCAGCAATCCCGCTAAAACTCCTAATAGTATGTAGAACGGAATTTCCTGAGCTTCAAAACTGCTGGGGTACTCGCGAAGGTTCAAATTTAAACTATCGCCGCCCAAAAGCTGCGAGACAACTGCACCGATAAATGAAGCGATAATTGCAGTCCCTAAAGTCAATCCCGAAACGTCATACAATAGTTCTTCAACTACAAACAAAACTCCTGCAATCGGAGCGTTGAAACCCGCAGCCAATCCCGCAGCAGCACCGCAAGCAATCAATTGTCGGCGGTAATCTGGAGAAGTAGGCATCAAGTGACCTATCCAGCCGGCCAAAGAGGCTCCTATTTGCACAGTCGGGCCTTGCCTTCCTAAAGTTAAACCGGAACCAACTGCTAAAATAGTGGTCAGAAGTTTGGCGACAGCTACTCGCAAATCTAAGGCAAGATTGACGCCGCCCAGAGCAGCTTTGACGTGAGGAATACCGCTGCCTGCAGTTTCGGGAGCAAAACGCTCTACCAAGAAACCTGTCAGCAACCCGCCAAATAAACCGACAGCCGGAAGCAAGATCCAAGCTGGAATTAATGTCGAGGTAGCAACTCGCCAACTGCCGAGCCATCCTACTCCTGATTTGAGCAAAACCCCAGCCAGCCCTGAAATTAAACCGATCAGACAAGCTTCAAAAATAGCGAGGCGTTTCGGTCGTAAAAACAGTTGAGACTCGATGACCCTAGAAGGTTCCCTAAGTTGTTTAGGGATAGTAATGTACGGCATAAATAGCGTAGATGACCTGATAATTGTCTGCTCGATCGCACTTTAGCGAAAAATCGTTCGACTTAGCAAAATATAACTAATTTTTAACCGGAGGTGTACCAAAATTAACGCAGATTAATTTTACTAATCTGCGTTACTCTGCGGTTATTTACCCTATCATTTCCACCAATGTTTTTAAATCGGGCACTTCCAAGTCTGGCTGGCCGCTGGCCGGCAGTGTCGCCCCAAATCCTGCTTTGTCGTGTCTGCGATTTACCCAAACTGTTGAGATTCCCATGGATGCGGCTGGTACAATGTCATGATAGATGCTCTGAGCAACGTGCAGGAGTTTGTCAGTAGAAATTCCCATTGTTTCTAGGGCTATCTCAAAGTTGCGAGTTGACGGTTTGTACGATCGCACTTGTTCCGCAGTAATCAACCAGTCGAATTCAACTTTTAAGTGTTTGACTGTACCACCAAACAAGTCATCATCTATATTGGAAATTACTGCCAGTTTGTATTTCTGCTTTAGTGCTTCCAACGCTGCAACGGTATCCAGAAATGGTTGCCAATTTTTGACGGAATCAACCAAACAGTTTATTTCTGTTTGTGTCGCTGCAAAATCCAATTTTTTACACAAAACTTTAACTATTTCTGGCAAAATCTCCCGATATTTTATATAAAGATGATTCTTACTTTCTAATTCTGACTCGACCGCAGCAAAAAGCTCTAAAATGCCGTCATCGCTGAAATCAATTTCCCGATTTGACAGCAATTGTTTCAATGCGGGCAATATCCCTCTTTCCCAATCTATCAGAGTACCGTAGCAGTCAAAACTCACCACTTGAAATTGATTGAATTCCAGCATACTTCGCTCCTAGTTTAGGGTTGATATTCAGCAAAAATTTCAATTTTTCCCACAATATTTTGATTAAATTCAGCCAATTCTTCTGCGGGAATCCAATATTCTTGGTGGCTAGAACTGCCCACAGTTTGTACGGGATATTTTTCCAAGAATTCTGCCGCCACTCGAAAGCAGGTAACATAGCCGAAATATCCCGAAGCTGCATCTTTTGTATTCCAATCTCGCGCGACTTGTATGGCATAGACTTTTTGAAGCACGGGATAAAAAGTAGGTTGGAAAGATAAGCGCGGGGGAAATTCCATAAAATCGCTTTCTTTAATCAGTTCCATTTCTTTTTTTCCGACTGCTCGGAACAGCGTTACTGTTTCTTGCTCTGATATATTGATATTTTTAAACCAAGCCTTCCAACCGCTCCAATTATGAACTATTTTAGCCAATTCAGCGTAACCGGCGGCGCGGGGATGGGAGCCATCGTTTTCGGTAAGTTCTTTTTGCCAGATTTCTGATTTTTGCAGTGGCGTGCAAACATCTAAATAAGGCACTTCTAATTCGCTGCAAACTTGGGAAAACTGTTCGGATAAGTTGGCAATCCGGCTTGTGCGATCGGCATCGATAACTGGCGGTGGCCCTACCATTAATACTGGAAATATATTTTGGGCTGACGTGAGAATAGAGCGGGCATTTTCAATTGATTTCTCAACTTCTATGCGAATTTTTTCGTTTTCTAAGTGAGTGTCATTGACGCCAAAGGAAAATACGATTCGACCGTCGCTGTAGTGAGGTAAGCGGCAAGAAACTTCGCTAAACCAACGAGTTTCTATATCGGCACTGGTTTCTCCCCTTATTCCTAAATTGTAGTAGGTAATATCGTGTCCTTGTCCGCAAGCGGCAGCGCAAATCCGTCCTGTCCAACCGAGACATTTTGGATCGCCAGTACCGTTTACAAAAGAATCGCCGATAAAACAAATACGCATATTATGTGTGGGAATTGGGAATTGGGAATTGGGAATTGGTGACTGTTGACTGTTAACGGATGATTGATGACTACTAACAACTAACAACTGCCAACGGCCTTTAATTCTTGCCGATGACGGACAATCCCTCTACAATTAGAGATGGTGTGTGGCAAGAACCGTTCCACTCGGAGTCTCCTCCCAATTCTACTAATTGTTTGAGGACGCTGTAAACGTTTCCGGCTACCATTGTGTCTTTGATTCTGCCGACTATTTGACCTTTTTTGACTCGGTAGCCGAGATCGACGTTAATTGAAAAATCGCCGGAAATTCCGGCACTGCCACCAAGCATTTGATCGACTACAATTCCGTCGTCTAATTGAGCGATTAAATCGAGTAGCGACAGCGAACCTGGTTTAATCAAAACATTGAACAAACTCGGCGTCGGATAGCTGCCTAAACCCGGGCGAAATCCGTTGCCGGTGGTGCCGCTACCCAAGGCTCGACCGGTGGTGCGATCGGTATAAAATAGCTGCAACACTCCGCTGTTGATAAACACGATCGCCCGAGTGGGAGTACCTTCGTCGTCAAAAGGACAGCTATAGGGCCCGATATCCGGCTGCTGCGAGAGGGTGACAAGCGGCGATGTCACTTGTTGGCCTAATCGATCGTTCCAAGGCGAAGCGCCTTCGAGTACCTGTTTGCCGTTCAACGCGGCACACACAGTCCCCCACAGTAAATCGGCTGCTTTGGCTGTAAATAGCACCGGCACGCGGCCCGTGGGGGGTGCTACATTGTCTTTCGCCCATTCCAAACGTTGCAAAACCCGCTTGGCGCTGGTGTTTAAGTCGAGAGTACCGCGTTCGGTTTCGCCTTCCCAAATGTTGAGGAAATCTTCGCCCCGCACTAATTCTGCTGATAAGTAACCGCTGAGGGTAGTGTCGGTGTGACTCGAATCTAAACCTTTGGTGTTCACCAAGCGGGTACTCTCGATTTCGCAGTCGAGTTCGGCGGTGCAGAGGCTTTCTGGATAGGCTTCGCGGACGATCGCGATCGCCTCTTTGCCCCAGTTTACTAGCTGTTCGGCCGACACTGACACTCCGAGATCGGGATAAACAACTTTCTCACCGGTGCCGAGTTCGATGGTTTCCGGTTCGTTAAGTTGCGAAAGCGCGATCGCCCTGTCCACCAAAATTTGTAGTTCCACAGGCCCGTAGGCCACCGCCAAACCGGGCCGCCCATCCCGCCACAGCCGCAGTGCAATGCCTTCTGCTTGGGCGGTTTCTAGCTGTTTGAGGCGGTTTGCTTCAAAAAAGACCGGCCGTGAGAGCGATTGCGATTCCAATACCTCAGCAGCTTCTGCACCTGCTTTGGTGGCTAGTTCTAACAGTTGTTCTGCTGATTGGTGATTGGTCATTGTTCTGGGTGGTTGGTAATGGGCGATTCGATTTTCGATTTTCGATTTTCGATTAAAGAATTGGCAATAACTTACTGGATATGGATTGGGTGCACGGGTCTACATTTAGATTCTTTGGGGAAACTGCTGGAATGGGCGATAAAAAGATTGTACGCATTTGTGATTGTTTCCATCTTGCCAATCGCGCCAGTCGATTTTAGCTTTTAGATTTTAGGTTTTAGATTTACTCCACAGATGAATCTGGGAACTTGAACTAGAATCTAAAATTTTGATCTCTCCACGACAGGAGTACGTGGCACGGTATCCGTTTTTGGCTGTGGTCAGAAACCGGCTTTCTTGCTGCATTTCAGCTCTGAAAGCCGAGATTTTTCCTAAAAAAACCCGGTTACTTAAATTTGATTGAGAATGCTGCCACATATCAGTTATTGCCAAGCGAACGACTAAATAGTTAGTTCGTGCAACAGCCAAAATCCTGCAAAAGATTCCGATTCGGGATTTGACTGAATTGCTAAGAAATGTACTTTTTTTGCTTGCTTTTTAGCGGCTTCAAATCCTTTCGCTTCTCTCTCAGTTGCTGCGTCTCTGAGATTAGCTAAAATCCAGCGATCGTTAGCTCCCGTATCTAATACCAGCCTAGCAGGTGGGCCGCTCTCAAATTTCAGAAAAGCCAACTCCAACCCCGACATCCAACCTGCCAAAGCCGTTGCTCTCGACGAGTAGATAATTAGTCCCGGAATTTGCGTTTCTGGGGCGAGGCGTGTCATCGGCAGGCCGAAAGCTTCGCCAAATCCGATATCCCACTCGGACATTTCGTCAAAAGCTGCGATCGGCAAACTCACAAACGCCCATTTTTCGCCGATTAAAGCATCCGGCAGGGCAACTGGCGTTTCGGGTATAAATTGAACACTTGGGTTCACAACCGGTTGATAGCCCGGTTCGGCGGGATAAACGTTTTGCATCCGTTCTTCCAGCCACAGGCTGAGGGCGAGGGTGCGGCGGCTGCAGGCGGCGGGAATGTCCAAGTCATCGCAGGCTTTGGTAATCATGTTCGCCATTTGGCGGCGGAAAAAGCGGATTTTTTCGGGTCGTTTCGGTGCTGCGGCGATCGCCTCTTTAATTGCACCCGCCAGCCACAGGGAATTCACGGTAGAACTGGAGCAGAATTGCGAGTAGCGAAACAGAGATTCGGCCTTGTCGCCTACATTCAGCGGGCTTTCGCAGATCAACACTTCCCATTTTTTTTTCTCTCGCTCGTCTATGATTGGACGGCTGTAAAAGTCGAGTTCCCAAATAGTAGCCATGCCGCGCTGTTAAAAATTAATCCTTTCTCATGTTACCGGACAGCGGACAAGTTTCTGATTCTGACAATTTAAGATTGATTTTCAATCGCGGGCGATCGCGCTTTCCCAAAGATTGCCACTTTCCCTTGCAGCTTCCCGTGTAATTTTTGGCAGCAGTGCACAACCGGAAGCATTACCAACTGCTCGGAGAACTGTCGCGGAGCAATCTCAAGACGCGATCGTTTGTTAAACTTGTGCAAGCCAGGGAAAACAAACAGTATAGCTTGATCCCATGAGACAAATCATTCTCGAAAAGATTGTTTCTACCTTACAACCTTTAGATTTTGTTCTCGCTTTGTGGCAAGGAGGTTCAGCAGCCCACGGATACACAGACGAGTGGTCAGACCTCGATATTGCCGTTGTGGTTGAAGATAACTGCGTGAAAGAAACATTTGATATTGTTGAAAAAACCCTCGCAGAAATTGGCGAAATAGAACTCAAATATCGAGTTCCCGAACCCGCTTGGCACGGTCAATCGCAGTGCTTCTGGCGGATCAAAGAAACCCCGCCATTTTTGCTAATTGATTTTGCCGTTTTCCGGCGCACCAGCCGCAACGATTTTTTGGAAATAGAGAGACACGGACAAGTCGCGATCGCCTTTGACAAAACTAATTTAATTGTACCGCCACCTTTGGATAAAAACCAGCATTTATCCCAAATGCAAACCCGATTCAACGAAATTAAAATCCTATTTGATTTGCTGCAACCTCTAGTAAAAAAAGAGATTTATCGCCAACATTTAGTAGATGCGATCGGCAACTATCACAATTGGACGCTTCTACCCTTAGTCGAACTACTGGGCATGATTTACCGTCCCCACAGATACGACTTTGGACTAAAATATTTCAGCCGAGATTTTCCGCCCGAAATAGTCGATCGCGTCGCACCACTTTTCTGCGTTGCCAATCTTGAAGATTTGGCAGCAAAACAGCAAATAGCTGAGGTTTTTTTTGCAGAAAGTTTACCGCTTGCAGAAGCTAATTTTTACTTGGATAACACCCCAACACTACCGCCATAGGCTCAAAGTTTCGTACCGAAAGCGATTAATATAGTAGCATCAACCTTAAAGAGTAACATCCCGTGACAAAACTCAGCGTCAACATCAACAGAATCGCCCTCCTCAGAAACTCTCGAAATATCGGCATCCCCAGCGTTACCGAAGCCGCAAAAACAGTAATTGCTGCCGGAGCTCACGGCGTTACCGTCCATCCCCGCCCCGACGAAAGGCACATCAAAGCTGCCGATGTTTACGAATTAGCTAAAATGCTAACCGTTGAGTTTAACATCGAAGGAAATCCGTTTCAGCCGCCATTTATGGATATAGTTTGCGACGTAAAACCGGCTCAGTGTACCTTAGTCCCGGACGCTCCCGACGTGCTAACATCGGATAGCGGTTGGAATATTCCCGAAAATCGCGATCGCCTCTTACCAATCATTGAAAAATTAAAATACAATGGCATCAGAGTCAGCTTATTTATGGACGCAGATGCTGCTCTCATGCCGCTAGCAAAAGAAGTTGGAGCCGATAGAGTAGAATTGTACACGGAACCCTACGCGAGTGCTTTTCGCGAAGGTAGAGTAGAGCTTGTTTTTCAACAATATGTTTTAGCCGCTCAAGCCGCCCAAGCAGCAGGTTTGGGAGTGAATGCCGGACATGATTTAAATTTGCAAAACTTAGCTAAATTTTGCTCTATTCCTGATATACTAGAAGTATCAATTGGTCATGCTTTAATTGCGGAAGCCCTAGAAATGGGTTTGTTCAACACAGTACAAGCTTACCTAAAAATCCTGGCAGGTTCGTAAGATGAATTAACATCAGGTGGGAGGGCGGATTTTGGAGTTATTAACTCGTTTTGATCGGAAAAAATAACTAAATCCGCCCTCCAAATAAACAGGTTCAAAACTTACGGAAAAAAGAGTTTAACACGCTACAAATATGGTAAGGTGGGGTTTGCAGCGCCCTAGATAATTAGGCGATCGTTAAAAACAAAGTAAAACTAGGGGCTGTCACCCCGTGGGGGTGCTACCGGCTTTCTAGTAGCAAGGCAGAGCCTGAACCCCAGACACCGCGTTTTTTAGGTATGGGCATTTCTTTAGCAAGAAGATCCTCGGAAAAAGCTTTAATTTTCCTAGACCAAATTACTAATATTCTTTGATGATATTATGCGTAAGGAGGATCATTAAAATGTCCCGACAAACTAAGGCTACTACTTAGCTCTCGCACTGCCAATTTGCTACCCGCAGCTTTTGTGCAAGTACGGGATATTTACGTGTATCCTATATCCTCCTGTAGCCTCTGTGCGATCGCCCGATTTAATCCGGTGAAAACAGGCAAACACAAGTAACCATATACAATTCCTTACCCCCCTCGGAAGTGCGACATGAAAAAACTAATTTTACTGACTGGAATGCTACTCATGATGACGGCAAAATCAGTATTTGCCAGCCCAGTAGCCCCCAAAATTGCGCCGAGCGAGCTGATGGCTGCCTCGGAAATTACAGAAACCCTTAACAAACCTGTTACCTCTGAATCAGTTCCCAACCTCGAACCGATCGAGCGAATGTCAACCTCGGAAATCCGAGAAACCATCAACCAACCCACCACCTATATTTTTGAAGGCATCAAAGGGCGAGAACTCACTCTCTCCCTGTGGGCGGGACAACTGACAGCCGAACTGTACAGTCCCAATGGTGAAAATATGGGGGTTATTGAAAAATCAGACAATCAGTGGGTTGGCCAGTTGCCAGAGTCAGGCATCTACCGCGTGCGAGTTACCCCGAAAGGTGAAACCACCAGCTTTGTACTCGGACGCGATTTTAACGCTAAGTGGACTTATAGGCCCGATCGCGCAATTCCCATAGCCTTCAGGCAAAAACAAGCCACAGTCAAACTCAAAATGTCCGGCTACCAAATCCAGCCCATCACGGTTCAAGGCAAACAGGGACAAACAATCAGGGTGACAGCTAGCAACAAAAATCTAGATCTGGCGATCGAATCTCCGTCGGGACAACTCCTGGATCAAGGTGAAGGTCAAACTTTTGCTCAACTTCCCGAGTCCGGCATCTACCGGGTAATCGTAGTTGCCAAGAGGCCAGTCAAGCCCTCGATCCGAGTTTCTGTGCAATAGCAAAGATTGCAGCAATACTCTTGAGGGCGATCGAATTTGCGCCACAAAAAAAATAGCTCGCCAATGGGGCGAGCTATTTTTTTTGTAAAATCAACCTTGGATTAGCGCTTCAAAACGTTCTTGTTTCCAAATGCAGCTTAAATCCGAGTCAGATAAAGCTAGCTCTCGGTATAAATTAGGGATCAACTCAACAGCCCGCTGCAAATTGTCAAGGGCCAAATCAGCAAATCCCAGTAGCGCATAACAGCAAGCTTTATTGTAAAAAGCGTTAGCAAAATCAGGATTTATTTCTAAGACTGTTTCGTAGCAAGCAATCGCCTCAGAGTAGCAGCCTTTTCGCGCCAATTCCACACCCCGGTTGTACCAAATTAAATAATCTTCAAAGGGACGCTCAGAGGTGGGAGTGAACTTGGCATTTCTCTGATTTAAACCTACTAATTTCTCTAAAGCAACTCTCCGTTCGCCCACAGCTTCGGCTCTGCCCGGTTGTAGAGCGATCGATCGGCTAAAACTAGCCACTGCTTGTTTGTAAAGTCCCATTGAGTGGGCAGCTATACCGCGATTGTACCAAGCCTTTGCGTCGTCTGGGTTAAACTCGATCGCCCGGTCAAAACTGTTGAGCGCCTGATAGTAAAGCTTGAGTTCCAACAAGGCATTACCTCGGTTGTACCACGCCCAAGCAGCCTCCGGGTATAAATTTAAAGAGCGATCGAAACTCAGAACCGCCTTCTCGTAAAGCCCCATATCGATCAGTGTCAGTCCCCGGTTGTGCCAAATACTCGCCGCACACGGACTGAACTCCAGAGCCCGATCAAAACTGTTGAGAGCCTCCAACCAGCGGCCCAACTTTCCTAAAGCAATAGCCCGGTTGTGCCAGCCAAAGCTCGCATTCGGCTCCACCGCCAAGGCCTCATCAAAACTCTTCAGCGCCTCTAAGTGCCGTTCTAATTTCCCTAGAGCCATACCTCGGCCGAACCAAGCCTTATAATGATCTGATTGCAACTTCAAAGCTCTGTTAAAGTTTGCCAGAGCACCATGATCATCGTTAGCTTCGAGGTGGCGCGAACCCAGATGGTAATACCAAGCCGCTTCCAAGTTTTGAATTAAGTTCATAATATTTTGTATCTATCTTAGGGATGATTCTACATGAAACCATACCTGGAGTAAAACTGTAATTCCACTAAAAATCTGAAACATTTGATACATAGCGATTACCCGTACACAGGACCAGTAACAACCTCAACAATTTGCTGTCGAAACTAACTATTTTCCTCTAGTAAAAAGCTCTTTTAGCTAACCGCACTCATCGCTTATTGAAGCTGCTGCGAATCTCACATCAGCCTGAATCACGCCACTATTACCGCATCCCAAATTAGGTTTGCAGTCACACAAAGAGTGCTAGAGCGCCCAAAGTCCAACTGCAAATCTCATACTGCTAATAGATCCAACTTCTGCTTGCCCAATTCAAGCAACCACAACCGCTGTTTTAGCATTCTCACCCAACATCAACTGGCCTGTCCCATCAATACTAAAATCTTTCCCCAGCACAAAACCCTTGCCCATCAACCGCTGGCAGACAACCAGCGCAGTAATCCGGCGAATTTCTTCCATCACGTCAGCAGGAATCAAATAACTCAAACTCCAGATCACGGACTCGCAGTCAGACCAAATCAAACGCTCCATACTGACAATCATCAAAGCAGCTAAACTGTCAACAGACAGCCGCCCTCTGAGATCCGCAATCAAATCTTTACCAATTAAACTATTGCGACTCATCATCGCTATAGCCATTTTCCCAATTTCTTTTTCGAGTTCTAAATGATTCATGCTTGGCACTGGCTTTTATATTTTTAAAGCACTACTAAGAGTAAAAACAGTAGACGCTACCAGGCTCTGCCATAGCATAGCTGGCGCAGGCTCTACCGCAACTCTTTTTAACAAAGTATACCTAAAGAAAGAGAAAAAATGTATCTAAAGGCAGATACAAAATTATTATTTTTTTGATATTAATTGGTAAACCAATTCCTACCAGAGTTAATACCTGCACATCGAGTATTTGTACTCAGTCGGGGCCGGAGTAAAGTCAATCCATTGGAGACTTGGAGAAAGCGACCTCACGGATGAATTCAGAGGGGTTGTACCCGGGCTGCTTTCGGTCGAAGATTGGTAAATTCCCTACATAATAAGGAAGTAGTTACTTCGGAGAAAAAACAGCAATGGCTGCAAACCAGGCAGACATCGATATTGCCCCCTTGATCGACTACGGCCTGATCGACCCCACCGCTACGCCAGAGCAAGTAGAATACTGTTGCCAACAAGCAGAGAGATTTGGGTTTGTCACAGTTTGCGTGTATCCCGCCTACGTCAGACAAGCAGTTGAGCTGCTGCACGGCAAACGTCCCAAAGTCTGTACAGTTATAGGTTTTCCCACCGGTGCTTCGACTTCAACGGTGAAAATTTACGAAGCTCTAGAAGCTGCAGATAATGGAGCAGTAGAGTTAGATGTCTCTGTTAACTTAGGATTGTTGAAAGCTGGAAGAATCGACGAATTCCACCGGGAATTAGCCCAAATTTGCGAAGAAACTAATCTCACCATCAAAGCAATTATCGAAAGTTCGCTCCTTTCCGATCCTGAAAAACAATTAGCGGCTGAGATTTGTATGGAAGCTGGTGTAGCTTACATCAAAACCAACACAGGCTTTTTTGGCCCGGCAAAAGTTGACGATGTGCGACTGCTAAAGGAAGTTACGAAGGGACGGATTGGGATTAAAGCGGCCGGCGGAATTCGTACTCATGAACAAGCTCTAGATTTGGTAGTAGCTGGGGCAACTCGTTTGGGGACTTCTCGCGGCCCCGAATTACTCCGCCAGCGCGATAATTTAGATAAAAGTCATTAGTCATTAGTTATTAGTTATTAGCAAGGCCTAATTGGTCATGGCTAATGGGGAATTAACTGGTTCCAAGGCTCTGCCTGGGAATCCATATTTAGAGGCTCTGCCTCGGCTGGGATTAGGAGGCAGAGCCTCCGGATCTGGGTTACCAGGCAGAGCCTTGGAACCAGTATCTAATAAAAGTTCTGCGTCGCGGACTGTTTTTGCTACTTTCCTGGTAAATCTAAAATCTAAAATCTAAAATCTAAAATCGAGTGACTCGAACTTACAAAGCAACTGGAATCAATCTCAAGAGTGCGCCCATCGGCGAATCCGATCGAGTGCTGACAATTTTGACGCGGGAATTCGGCTTAATTCGAGCCGTAGCACCGGGTGTTCGCAAACAACGATCGACCATCGGCGGTAGAAGCGAGTTATTTGTCGTTAACGAATTGCTAATTGCCAAAGGCCGATCGCTCGACAAAATTACCCAAGCCGACACGGTACAATCCCATCCGGGTTTGAGCCGCAACCTCGGAAAACTCTCCGCCGCGCAATATCTGGCCGAATTGGCGATCGCCAGCGCCCTTTCCGATGAGCCCCAAGAAGAACTCTTTTGGTTGCTGGGCGAACACTTGAGCCGTTTGGAGCGTTTGTCCGATCGCACAGAAATTGAATCCGCCGCCGTGCTTGTCGCCCACCTCAGCCACGGCATTTTTCACCTGCTAGCCTTAGCCGGCCTCGCACCCCAAGTCCAAGTTTGCTGCGCCACCAGACAGCCGCTCATCCCAAATTTCACCGATCCGAACTGGCAAACCGGGTTTAGTATACCCTCTGGGGGAACCTTCAGCTTGCCCGAGCTAGCTAACCTAGAGGCAGAACTCTCTTCAGAAATCGGTAGCTTGTACAAATCCGCCTCCCGTTCCCGGCAAACGAATAGCAGCAAGCACTTGACAAATTTTGAGATAAATGCTAAGGAATTAGCAGCGCTGCAACAGTTGGCTAGTCCAGAACTAGGAGAGGGAATTGCCGATCGAACAACTTGGGTATCAGTAGAAAATATTTTGCGGCAATATGCCCAGTATCATTTAGGTTGCACGATTCGCTCGGGAAGCTCGATCGACACCTACCTAGAGAGTTTTGAGTTTTAAATTTTGAGTGTTGACTTAAATAGGTGAACGGGCGATCGTACATCGCACCCCCAACCTGCCGGATACCCGAACCAGCCGGCCATTTCAGGTAAATTCTCAAGGTTGTTGCGACATCAGATAATAGATAGAGATAAAGTTACGAGATTATTAATAAACTTAGGGGTTAACACCTCAATTTCAAATTCCCATCCCCCCAACCTCCACCATCCCAGGCCATCCACCCCAAATCCTATGATGCGACTGTCCGATTCTGATTTGAGAATATCTGTGTTAGCTGTGACCCACCACAAGATGGAAGAACGAGAAAATTTTCCAGATTTTGACTCTTATCCCGTCTCCGCCGATCGACAATGGAGCAACGTCCCAGACCCAGAAATGGATAAATACCCCACAACTCCCGAAACAGAGTCAACCAACGGCAATAGCCCACAATCCGAAGCAATCTCCCCGGTTCCTACACCAGAGCCAGCAGCAGAAGACTCGGAAGCAGTAGCCGAAACTCCCGAAAAAGAAACGGGATTTCTGCCAGTGCTTAAAAACCCAAATTTTCTAGCATTGTGGAGCGGGCAAGTTTTTTCTCAACTAGCAGATAAAGTTTATCTCGTACTGACGATCGCCCTCGTAGCCAGCCGCTTTCAAGCACCAGATCAAACCATCAGCAGGTGGGTATCGGCAATCATGATCGCCTTTACCATTCCCGCAGTGCTGTTCGGGGCTGCAGCAGGCGTGTATGTCGATCGGTGGTCGAAAAAAGCAGTGCTGGTCGCCACAAACCTGCTGCGGGGAGGCTTTGTTTTAACATTGCCCGTGCTGCTGTGGCTCTCTGACGGGTGGGAACTCGGTCAATTGCCGCTCGGATTCTGCTTGCTGCTGCTAGTGACATTCCTTGTTTCGACTCTAACTCAATTTTTCGCCCCAGCAGAACAGTCAGTGATTCCCCTAATTGTGGAACGCCGCCACCTGCTATCAGCCAACTCCCTTTACACCACAACCATGATGGGGTCGGTGATTATTGGCTTTGCAGTCGGAGAACCCTTACTAGCTTTAGCGGACACCTTATTTTCCAACCTCGGCGGCGGACTCGGCATCGGCAAAGAATTAGTAGTAGGCGGAAGTTACGCCTTCGCCGGAGTGCTGTTGCTGTCGATGAAAACAGGCGAAAAAAACGAAGTCGAACACGAACCACCCCACCCCTTAGCAGATTTGCAAGACGGCCTGCGTTACATCAACGATCAACCGAAAGTCCGCAATGCTTTAATTCAACTAATTATTCTATTTTCCATTTTTGCAGCCTTGGCAGTTCTAGCAGTTCGGCTGGCAGAAATCCTCCCCGGTATGAAAGCATCGCAATTTGGCTTTTTGCTGGCGGCCGTGGGCGTTGGCATGGCTGCTGGGGCGGCGACAGTCGGCTATCTAGGCCATAAATTTTCTCACTCCCAACTGAGTTTAATCGGATCGATCGGCATGGCACTTGCTCTGATGGGCCTTTCTGCATTTACACACCATTTGTGGCTCTCCGTGCTGTTCATTACCCTGTTGGGTTTATTTGCCTCATTGGTGGGAGTGCCGATGCAGACTACAATTCAAGCAGAAACTCCAGAAGAAATGCGGGGAAAAGTCTTCGGGCTGCAAAACAATGCCACTAATATCGCTTTGAGTTTACCGTTGGCTTTGGCCGGGGTAGCGGAAACATTTCTGGGTTTGCCGACAGTATTTTTGGGTTTAGCAGGATTAGCGATCGCTGGGGGTGTCTTAACCTGGTATATTTCCCGTAGCACTAATAGCAAAGTCGATCGAATCTAAAAAATAACAAACTCTGATTTACTGGAATGCACATCGCTTGGCTAGGAAAAAAATCACCTTTTTGCGGTAACGTCACTTACTCCAGGGAAGTCACCAACGCACTATTAGACCGGGGATACCAGGTCAGTTTCCTGCACTTTGCCCAAGAAGCGGGCCCACTGGACAGGAACAATACGGGGTGGAACATGGCAAATAGTTCATGGGGAAAGGGAATTGCTCAAACCTCATATACCAATTCGCTCTCGCCCGCCAGTTGCAACGAAGTCTCTTTACCCTGTCACTACAAGTCGCAAATTTATACGATTCCCACTCTCAAGTCCCGCACAGTGCTGATGAAATCTCTGCGGCGGCTCAAACCCGATGTTGTTCACGCTTCCCTGACGCTTTCGCCTCTAGACTTTTTGCTGCCGGAAATTTGTCAAGAATTGAATTTGCCTCTGGTGGCGACTTTTCACCCGCCGTTCGATCGCAAATTGCGGAATTTGACATCGGGAACCCAACACCTGATGTATCAACTGTACGCTCCGTTTTTGGCGAACTACGACTCGACGATCGTTTTTTCTCAAATTCAGCGGGATATATTGGTGAAGTTGGGAGTGCCACAGGAACGGGTGGCTGTGATTCCCAACGGCGTGGATGCTGTTAAATATTCTCCAGGGCCTTCGGGGTTGAAGTCGGAATTAAAGGCCGATCGAATTTTTGTTTACCAAGGCCGCATTGCCCAGGAGAAAAATGTCGAGGCTTTGCTCAAGGCATGGAAACAGTGCAATTTTGGCCCTGGGAACGTATTGGCGATCGTAGGCGACGGGCCCCTAGCCGCCTCGCTGCAACTGTTTTACGGCGAAGATGATGGCATTGTGTGGCTCGGATTTGTTGCCGAGGAGGAACGCCGAATAGAAATTCTGCGGGGTGCAGACGTATTTATTTTGCCTTCTTTGGTGGAGGGACTGTCGCTGTCGCTGCTGGAAGCGATGGCCTGCGGTTTAGCTTGTTTGGCAACGGATGCGGGTGCTGACGGCGAGGCCTTGGAGGAAGGCGCGGGGATAGTTTTGAACACTCAGCGGGTACGGAGTCAGTTACAAACCTTGCTGCCGCTGTTTTGCGATCATCCTGAGTTGGGAATGCTGCTCGGTCAAAAAGCACGCCAACGGGCGATGGAGCGATACACTCTCAGTCAGAATATTACTGAGTTGGAAAAGCTTTATGCAGAGGTTTTGCAAAAGCAGCGCGTACTAATTCGGGGTTTAGCATGAATGTTTTGATCGCTCGTTCCCAGGATCTAGCCTGGGAACGCAGATCCGGAGCCTCTGCCTCCTCCTTTGTCCCAAGGGAAGCTCTTTTACTCGTTACCAGGCTGGAGCCTGGGAACGCAGATCCGGAGCCTCTGCTTCCATTTTCCAGCCGAGGCAGAGCCTCTAGATATGGGTTCCCAGGCAGAGCCTTGGAACCAGTCAATTGATATCAAAGCGAATCCGTTACCGAACTTTTCTACCCTCCCGGGCGCAAATAATCCAAAAGTCGATCGCCCGAATCGGCCCGAATCAAAGCAACCACAACATTCGGCAAACTTCCCAAACTCGGATAAACAAAATAACGCGGTTCCCACCGCGGCCCAAACTTATCTTTAAAACTGTGCAATCCCTTAAAATTATAAAACTTGCTCAAGTGTTCCGAAAGATAAATCAAAACCTTTTCCAACCGCCCAGATTTCTCAGCCTCTCCCACTCCCGCCAAAGCCGACAAACCCAAATCAAATTCTTCATATCCTAATTCTTGACAATGCTGCAACATCGAAGCAAACAAACACTCCATCGTGCCATTTTCCACCTCCGTGCGACGCCGCATTAAATCAACTCCGACTACCCCATCTCCCGCCGATATCATATTAGCAAAAGCACTAATTCTACCGTCGGGAGTGTGGATGGCTGCGGCGAAAGTTTCCCGCACATATGCCTCGTCAAACCAACCCACGGAAAACTTTTTTTCCGCACCCTGAACCATTTGCAGCCACTCTTCGCTCACGAGTTTCATTTGCCGCATCAATTCGGAACTTAAAGGAGGTTGGTAAAATTCGATTTGATAACCAGCTTTTGTAAGTCTGTTGATAGCAGTTCTCAAGTTTTGATTGCTCTTGCCTTTGAGAGTAAAAGTTTTGAGATTAACAATAGCTTCTTCGCCAATTTGCACCGCTCGAAAACCGAGAGTATAATACATTTCTAGATCCTGGGGCAAAGTTTGATAAAATGCTGGATACCAATCATTGCGATCGCAAAATTCTTGAAACCCTAGAATTGCTTCTTTGCGGTCTTCGGCAGGCCCGATGGGGTCTCCCAAAGCGATCGCACCTCTACCTTTCGGCACATAGGCGATCGTACTTTTTCCTGAAGGACTAAAATAATAAGATTTATCCGGAAGCAACGCCAGTCTCGCTAGGGTTGTCCGCCCATATTTTGCTACAACTTCTTTAGCTTTATTCCGTTCCGAAATACTTGCCGAATTTCGCAGCAATACCGGCCGCAGCAGCATTAAAAGTGCGTAACCAAGCGTTACTGTACCTACAGCATAAATCGAATCTGCAAAAAAGTTAGCAAACCGATTTTTCGGAACCAATCCCGCATTATCCGCCGTAAAAAACATGGCAAAAGTCTGGAATAAAGCTGTGTCTAAATCAAAATTAACCGCTTGTCCGTTAACTTTAAAACCCCCATCCAGAATGTAAAAACCCGCCGTTCCGTAAGCCAGCGTAAACAGCAAAGCCCCCACCAAAACCCTGATTCCTTGAGCAATTGAAGGGCGATCTGATTTAGCTGTAAACGTCTTCCGCATCACCAACAAATGAAACAGCAGTACCCCAGAAAGCAAGCTTTCTTCAACATCCAATCCCTTGACTAAATGAATTACAATAGAAACGATTAACAATCCCACCGTCAGCAACCAAGCAATCCGCTTGCGCCGCAACAAATTAGTTGCCAGAGTTAGCAGCATAAATCCGATAACTGCTGCAAAAAAATGACCGCCCGCACGCACGGGAAAAGGAAAAAACGGCTCCAACCAATTTCGGCGATCGGGTAAACTGGGAGTTACAGCAGACAGCAAGTTAATAACTCCTACCAATCCGGTTAAAAATGATGCAGTCCAGAGTCCAATCCTAGTTTTTTGGGGTAACACTGTTGACCTTTCTAATTTTTCTGTGTTGCCAGTGATATTTTAAACTGTTTTCCAACATAGCTCAAAGAATCGGCTAAATGCTTGTGCCAATAATTCCAACCGACATCCGGGCCAACAATCCCGTGTCCTCCGGGAAATTTGTTAAACTCGTTGGCTATACCCAAACTGTTTAATTGATCGTGAAACTGTTGCGTGGAAATCAGAAATTTTTCGTCTGCTTCCCCCGCATCCAAATAAGCGCGCAACTGCTTTTTATCTTTAACAGGGAGTTTTTCCACTAAATATTTAGGACTGTTAGCCTTGCCGCTTTGATCTGTAAAATAACCGCTGTGGCTGAACAGAATATTAAAATTATTCAAGTAGCGCAAACCGATATTAAAAGCTCCCCAACCCCCCGAAGATTGTCCTCCCATTGCCCAGAATTTGGGGTCTTCCAGCGTTCTGTAGCGCGATTTTACGATCGACACTAACTCGGAGCCGATCGCGGTTCCCACCTTACCGTTGGGCCCGTCAAAATACTGCGGGTCCCACAAAGGACTCGTACCCCGCTTGTCGTTCCCGTCAGGAGTAATTACAATTGATGGCGGCAATCTTTTGCTTTTATATAAATCGTGAAGCACAGAAGTAACAGCAGCTTTGTCCTGATAAGCGCGCGCGTCTCCGTGCCCGCCGTGCAGCAAAAAAATGACTGGATAGCGCTGTTTGGGATTTTTTGCGTACCCAGGTGGCAAAATTAAGCCGTAGGTGCGCTCGGAATTCATAGCTACACTTTTATATGTTTTGAGTTGAAAATTTAAGTCAGCATCAGCCACTACTTTCGGAGGGTCTAACTGAGGTGCTCCGGCAATAAAAACGTACCAGTATCCACTAGCACCGAGGAGGAGGATTGTACCCGTACCGATACCTAAAACTTTTCCCAGCCACTTAGGCATACTTTCAATCTCTCTTTTTTATCTGCGAGCGCAATCCGTACATTATATGCAAGTATATTGTAGAACTGTAGGTGAGGTCGATCGCACATTTTGCAGCTAAACTGCAACGGTCCCTGGAACCCGTCCCACAGTTAAAGTGCAACGATGTTAAATTCTTCAATTCTTTAATCTAAAATGGTATGACTTATCACAATCCTACTCCTACAGTTGATATTATCATCGAATTAGCCGATCGGCCGCACCGCCCGATCGTACTCATCGAACGCCGCAATATTCCCTACGGCTGGGCAATTCCCGGCGGTTTTGTCGATTACGGGGAATCGGTAGAAACGGCGGCAAAACGCGAAGCTTTAGAAGAAACGAGCTTGAATGTAGAATTAATCGAGCAATTTTACGTTTATTCTGACCCAAATCGCGACCCCCGCCAACACACGATCAGTATTGTATTCTTGGCTTCTGCAACAGGCGAACCTCAAGCCGCCGACGATGCTAAAAATTTACAATTTTTTGAATCTTGGCAGATTCCCCATCAATTATGTTTCGATCACGATCGCATTTTGCGCGATTATTGGCGTTACCGTCATTATGGATTGCGGCCGCGTTTGTAGGGTGAGGATTTGTTAACAGCAGATGCACGCGGATTAACGCAGATTGATTGCTATGATTTATCGGTGATTTATCTGTGTTAATCTGCGGTTAAATTCATTAAACTAAATTCTATGGCAAGCTTGACAATATTAGGCGGAGGTGCTTGGGGTTCAGCACTGGCAAATCTGGGAGGCAAAAAAGGATCTCGAGTTAATTTGTGGTCGCGCAGCAGTTCTTTTAATCTAGAATCAGTTATAACAGGTGCGGATGTTGTTGTTTCGGCAGTTTCGATGAAAGGAGTTGGAGCAACGGTCGATCGACTTTTGGCTTTACAGTTAAGTCCCAGTACAATTATAGTTACTGTCACCAAAGGTTTAGACCCCGCGAGTACGCGCACTCCGTCTCAAATTTGGCAAAATGCTTTTCCTAACAATTCAATTGTGGTACTTTCCGGCCCCAATCTTTCCGAGGAAATTCAGCAGGGATTGCCGGCTGCAACGGTAGCAGCGAGTTTGGATTTAGCGGCGGCCAAGCAAGTGCAAAATATTTACAGTTCTGATATTTTTCGGGTTTATGTGAATGAAGACCCGCTGGGAACTGAGTTAGGTGGAACTTTGAAAAATGTATTTGCGATCGCCGCTGGTGTTTGCGACGGTTTACAATTAGGAACTAATGCTAAATCTGCTTTGCTGACTCGCGCTTTGCCGGAAATGATTCGGGTGGGAGTTCGTTTGGGAGCTCGCGCAGAAACTTTTTACGGTTTGTCTGGTTTAGGAGATTTGCTCGCTACTTGCAACAGTCCTTTATCGCGTAATTATCGGGTTGGTTTCGGATTAGCTGAAGGCAAATCTTTAGAGCAAATTTTGCATGAATTACAGAGCACTGCTGAGGGAGTCAATACTACTAATGTGTTGATTGATTTAGCTAATCAACGCGGCATTGAAGTGCCTGTTTCTCGCCAAGTTTATCGCTTATTAAATGGTGAAATTACTGCCGAACAAGCCGTTTTATCGCTGATGGAACGAGCTTTGAAACCGGAGATTTTATAATCTGTACGGCTAGATAGGTAAGGACTTAAGCAAAGCCTAAGTCCTTACCCTTACCTCAAATTTCAAGAAGTGGGTTCACGAGTTGCTAGTTATAAATTAAGAGTTCTCAGCGACATTGGTTGAGCGATCCGATTAATGTTTTGAGAGCTCGGTAGATAAAGAGTTTAAGGCATTGAAGATGAGTTGTGAACCCAAACTCTTTAACCGCTCGCTGCTACTACTTAAGTCATAACTTAATAACTCATAACTTGCAGAGCTAGTTGCACCAGCTTTACATCTTGCCTTGCTGCATTACCTGTTGAAGGTGCTGCCGAATTTCCTTCGTGTGTTCCATGTCAGCTTGCTGCAATTTTTGAAACAGGTCAGCACAAGGCTGAGAACCCATTTCCCGAGCATCTTTCATGTAAGTTTCGTAGGCTTTCAAAGCTTCAGACTTGTTTTGCAAAACAGTTAACAAATCATACTCGAGGTTGCTAATGACTGTACTACCGTTAGTATTCATACACTGACCCTCTGCTAGGATTTGTCCCAAGTTTGACCGATCCAGAGATGACTGTTCATCTGTCTAAAAGGGTAGATAATTTTTACTTTCCGCCGTAATAAAATGCAACTTCTTTATCTTTCAGCGGGGCGAAGTCTGCAGCAACGAGCATTTTATCGAGTTCGCTTTGAGGCAGATGTTTGACACCGATTCGGACAATGCGCGATCGCATGGTATTTGACACGCCACTGCGCTGTCTGCCGGCTTCTAATCCCATCACTTGCTGATAGAGGTCTAATTTTGCTTGCGGAATCGGAGTACCGTCAAAGTCGATTCCAGAGGCGATCGCAACATCGATCGCATCTGCACCAGTTGTAGATTGAGCCGCTGAGTTTGTTTCTGAAGACATTGTGCTATTAAATCGAAGTTTGTTGTGGAAGCATTTTATCAGATCACCTTTTACTTTGGTCAAATTTATCAATATTAATATTTTGCGTTTGCATGAATATTTGACGTTTGCCAGAAAGTCCGCCGGGGTTTTAACCCCCGTCTCAGATAGCAAGTCGACTGAAGAGGACTAAAGAGAAAAATAAAAAATGCTTTCCAGTCGTTTTTTGAGGATTTTTGCTATTAGACACTGGTTTAAACTCCTGGCGGACTTTCGGACTGACGAACTAACCAAGTGGCAGACTTAATTACACAGAAAAAAACCTATAGATTTCGCTCAAATCTACATTGCCACCACTGACAATCACGCCAATCCGAGCATTTTTAGCCTGCACAACACCTGACAACAAAGCCGCCGCTGCTAACACTCCAGTCGGTTCAACAACTATCTTCATGCGTTCCCACATAAAAAACATTGTCTGGCGAATTGCGTCTTCGGAAACTGTTGCCATATCGTCCACATAATGCAGCACCAAAGGAAAGGTTAATTTGCCCAAAGATGGCGTGCGCGCACCGTCAGCAATAGTATCGGGGTTAGTAACAGTTTGCAGCGTTTTCGTGCGGAACGATCGCGCAGCATCGTCTGCTTGCTCGGGTTCTACTCCTATTACTTTACACTGCGGAGACAAAGTTTTTGCGGAGATCGCGCATCCCGACAGCAAACCCCCGCCACCGCAACAAACTAACAGCAAATCCAACTCCCCAACTTCTGCGATTAATTCCAGCGCCGCCGTACCTTGTCCCGCAATCACCCACGCATGATCGTAAGGAGGAATAATTGTCAAGTGCCGTTGCGCGCCAATTTTAGCGGTTAACTCTTCGCGGGAAACTTGAGTGCGATCGTACAAAATAATCTCTGCGCCGTAGCCGCGAGTCGCTTCTTGCTTGACTTTGGGCGCATCTGCCGGCATGACAACAGTAGCAGGAATTTCTAGCAACCGTGCCGCCAGGGCGATCGCCTGCGCGTGATTTCCCGAAGAAAAAGTCAGCACTCCCCGCTGTTTTTCGGCTTCAGATATCTGCATCAAAGCATTGCAAGCACCCCGAAATTTAAACGAACCCGTGCGCTGAAAGTTCTCGCACTTGAAAAATACCTGAGAATTTGTGCCTTTGTTGAAAGTTTCCGAAGTCAGCACCGGTGTCTTAAAAGCTTTGCCCTGCAAGCGATTTGCCGCCGCCTCCACATCCGTGAAACAGACCGATAAAGGATTTTGGGCACATAAGTCGGTACTCATAGATTTTATATTGGGGCGATCGAGAACTTTATTTGTAGGATGGGCATAGCCCGCTTCACTCCTACCATTAAATTATCAATTTTTATCATAAGCTTATTAATAATTATCATTAGAGGTTACGCTTAATTGTTAAAAAAGCTGTTGACTACAATCAAAGTTATGACAATTTACTATCAAAAAGTAAAGGGACGTTTGTACTTGCACAGGAGAGAGATTAATGAATACAAATTTAACCACCGCCCGATTAATTATTGGGAAACAGCACGGCGCAGTGTCTTGATTTTGGGTAATATCCAATCCGTTGGCATCGGAATTATTCATCTGTCTCTTCCCTGTCTCTGAATCCTCTGTGTCCTCTGCGGTTATATCGATTCCGATACAACCGGAATCGATATAACGGATAAAATAAACCGCATTGGATCGTGAAATTGCTCTCGCGATCGCGATCGACTCTAACCCTAGACAACAACGTAAAAAAGGACTTGGCTGTGCCATTTCCCTACCCAAAAAAGAGCGACTAAATTGTTTAACAATTACAAAAAAAAGGACACAGTAATACTGTGTCCTTACCTGTTTATTGTAGGAACACGGCTTGCCGTGTCCCTAACCGTACCGCCGATATCCCGATTAGGATTCTTGCCTTTTAGAACAAGAACAATTCAGAATTACCAGTCGGTCCCAAATTGACATCGACAGTAGCAAACAAACTGTTGCCACCAACCGTAGAACCGTTGCTATCGTAATACAGCTTAGTAGACAAACCGTCGTAGATAGCCATGATGGACGGCCCGGTTAAAGTTCCTTCAAACACAGTTACATCAGAAACTGTGCTGCTGTAAGCGTAGAAACTCGAACCCAAAGGCCCCGATCCGGTCGTAAAGGCTGCAAAACCAGTGCTGTCGAGGTTAATTTGATCCTCAGCAGTGCTGTAATTGGTAATTACATCCCCGCCGTCAGCAGTAGTTCCGCTGAACACAAACACATCCAAACCAGCACCGCCGTCGAGAACATTGGTTCCCACACCACCGATTAAAGTGTCATTCCCGATACCGCCGTTGAGAGTATCGCTACCGCCACCGCCGAAGAGGCTGTCATTGCCATCGTCGCCGGAAATGCTGTCGTTACCCAAACCGCCGTCGAAAATGTCGGCACCGCTGCCGCCGCTGAAGATGTCAGCAAACTCAGTACCAGTGACGCTGTTAGCATCAGCATTTCCGGTAAACAAGACAGGAGTGGTGAAGTTGTAACCGCCAGCACCTGAACCGAAATTGTTAAAGGCGATGGGGAAAGTGTTCCCAGCAGCAGTTAAATCGGCAACACTGCCCGAGTTGGTAGTAGTACCAGTCGGAGAAGAGGCGATGGTACCTGTAAATACAAAGTCCGCCGTTCCCAGATTGCTAGCAGCAGTACCCAGATTCGCAATCAAGGTAGAACCACCGGCTGCGGTACCGTTCGAGTCAAAATACAACACTGTTTCGTTCGACGCATTCGTAAAGGCGAAGAAACCAGCAGTTGTAGAATTGCCTACGGCTTTAGCTTGTGCAGCTTCTAAAGAGGCATAACTGCCGCCTGTGAAAATCACTAACTCTTTGCCAGTAATGTCAGGATTTGAACCACTTACAGCGTCAAAGTTAGTCGTAGTCAAATTACCGAAAGCGCTCGCGCTGAACTCGAATTTGTCAGTTCCAGAGGTAAAGTCAGTAATCGTATCACCGCCTTCGCCTGCTGCTTTGTAAACAAACAGATCCGCACCAGCACCGCCAGTCAGAATATCTGCACCGCTGCCGCCGCTGAAGATGTCAGCAAACTCAGTACCAGTGACGCTGTTAGCATCAGCATTTCCGGTAAACAA
>NZ_JAUBQU010000037.1:0-17469 GCF_036701435.1 Microcoleus sp. Pol12A5 | reverse complement strand
AACTCTTTGCCAGTAATGTCAGGATTTGAACCACTTACAGCGTCAAAGTTAGTCGTAGTCAAATTACCGAAAGCGCTGGCGCTAAACTCGAATTTGTCTACCCCAACAGTAAAGTCGGAAATTTTATCGCCGCCTTCTTTAGTTGTCCTGTAAACAAACAGATCCGCACCACTGCCGCCGCTTATGACATCCAAACCAAGGCCGCCGGTGATGGTATCGTTGCCGTCGCCGCCGAGGATGGTATCGTTAAAATTGCTGCCGACAATCTTGTCATCGCCTGCTAAACCATCGAACTTAACAGCAGCCGGATAAGTGCCGAAATCGAAATTGTCAGGGCCGGCAGTACCGACAGGAACATTTAGTGGCTCGCCGATGAAGACAAAGTTACTAACTTGCAGGCGAATGTTGACTGAGAAACTGGTCACAATTTCAAAGCGCGCCCCAACAGCAAATACCAGTACAGCACGGCCGGTCTCGGCATCTATAAACTGACAGAAAGTAGGCGCGTCTGGGTTGCCACCCAAAGCTCTAAACCGCGCTTGCAAAGACGCGATGCTGTTAACAGTGGTATCCAGGCTGAAATCGAGCAAGTTAGCGCTGCCGATCGACCCCACAGTAGAAGTAGCAGTAATCTCCAGTCGGGTCAAGCTAGAAACGCTGAGATTACCAAAAGCTGCCGTAGAAAGCTGTAAAACATCGTCATCGACATTAAAGTCAGTAATAAAGTCAGCTTCTACAACTGTTTGAATCTCTTGGCGGGAAGTGAGGTAAATAAAGGTATCTTTCCCATTACCCCCACTCAGATTATTGGTTCCTAGACCGCCTTCGATCGAGTCATCGCCCTCATTTCCGATTAATGTGTCATTGCCACTACCGCCGATGATTTTGTCTATGCCGAGGCCACCGTCGATCGAGTCATCGTCATCGCCGCCATCGATATCGTCATCATCATCGCCGCCTTTAACTTTGTCCTTGCCCAAGCCTCCTTTTAGTGTGTTTTTGCCTTTACCACCGTCGATATCGTCATTGTCATCGCCGCCGTCGATATCATCATCATCATCGCCGGCTTTAACTTTGTCGTTGCCTTTGCCTGCTTTGATTTTGTTTTTGCCTTTACCGACTTCGATATCGTCATCGTCATCGCCGCTGTCGATATCGTTATCGCCATCGCCTGCTTTAATTTTGTCCTTGCCTTTGCCACCGATGATTTTGTCTTTGCCTTTGCCGGCTGTAATGTCATCGTCACCGTCGCTGCCTTCGATGTCGTTATCGAGCGTCCCAGAACCGACAATAACTTGACCTTCTGTAGTGCCAGCAAACTTAAAGACATTTCGCTCGACGTTCAAGCTAAAACGCTGGCCGGTGAGAGATCTTTTGCCGTTGCTAACTTCAAAACCAAAACTAAGCGCACCGATAAAACCTACTGCCGCTTTGAAACTTAACGAGCCTGCGTTAATGTCTGCTTGAGTGAAGGTAAAACCGACTTGTGTTACGGCGACTCCCTTAAAGAATAGTTGGCCGGTTGTAGCATCGGGCAGCTCGGTTAGCTTGAAGACTGTGTTGCTAGGACCTTGCTCGTCATCGACAAACCGCAACAACTCAGAAGTAATAGTTCGCTCGCCGCCGCTGGAACCAGCAGTCAAGGGCTGATTAGCTTCCACTCGCGGAGGGTTAGAAATCGGGTTCGGAGTTGGAGTTGGAGTTGGAGTTGGAGTTGGAGTTTGAGTTTGAGGATTAACTCCCAAAAAGTCGGCAGCCGTGATCAGCGTTGCGTTGACATTCAACAATAGCGCCAGCGCGAAGTTATTGACCCGAATTTCGGTATTGCCACCGACTTGTATAAAGGTCAAGCTGCTAAAGTTCAAGTCCCCAAACAGCAGAAACTTGTCGCTGCCGTCCTCGAAGTCAGTGATGACTGCACTTGCCCCAGAGGTACTGTTACTCACGACATAAACGTCATTTCCAGCACCGCCGACACAGGTATGGTTGCCAGTACCGCCCATCAGCGTATCGTTGCCGTTGCCGCCCATCAGCGTATCGTTGCCGTTGCCGCCGCCGCTAACGCTGTCGTCGCCCTCGCCACCGTCTGCCATGTCATTGCCGTCGCCAGTCACGAGGGTATCGTCGCCGCCACCGCCGAGCACGGTATCGTCGCCGTCGCCGCCGCTAACGCTGTCGTCGCCGTCGTCGCCTGCACAGTTGTCGCTGCCGCCACCGCCGAGTACGGTATCGTCGCCGATGCCGCCGCTAACGCTGTCGTCGCCGTCGTCGCCTGCACAGTTGTCGCTGCCGGCACCGCCGATCACGGTATCGTTATCTTTGCCACCGTTAACGGTATCGTTGCCGTCGCCCCCGCTAACGTTGTCCTTGCCTGTGTCGCCCCTGACGGCATCGTTGCCTTCGCCGCCCCCGCAATCGTCGTTGCCTTTGCCGCCATAGACGGTATCGTTGCCGGCGCCGCCGTCAACCTTATCATCTCCTTCGTTGCCGTGGACCCAGTCATCGCCGTCATCGCCTTCGCAGGTGTCGTTGCCGGTACCGCCCATCACGGTATCGTTATCTTTACCGCCGTTAAGCTTGTCGTTGCCTTTGCCGCCCTTAACGTTGTCTTTATCCCGATCGCCCTTTATTTCATCGTCGTCATCGCCGCCCTCACAATCATCGTCATCTTTACCGCCGTAGATTTTATATTTTTTGCCACGGTTTGCTTTGATTTTGTCCTTGCCTTTCTTGCCGAATATCTCCTCGGTATTCTCCGTGGCGACAATTTCGTCATCGTCATCGCTGCCGATGACGGTTCGGCGGCGATCGATGCCGTTGCCATCATCTAAACCATCGTCTTCCGTTTCCGTACCTCCGAAGGTCTGGAAAATGCTACCTTTGTTATCGTCATCATCGCCTACACCTGTTGTGGATGCACCGTTAGACTGATTCAGAAATGTGGTAACGCCGTCGGTGTTTTCGGCAAGTGCTTGGTTAATTAAATTGTCTAAGTCCTCCTGGGAAAGTTTAGGGCTGTTGTTGCCTAAACCCTCGACAGGATTTTCTGTTTCATCTTGAACTGACAAAAGTTTTTCCTGTCCTTCTTCCACAGCAATTAGGTCGTCCATCGTTGATATTTCCCAAAAAATGGTAAGCTTCTTAGACTCTATTTATCAGCAAACAGGAGGTGGCAGAAGATTTTTTTTAACTTCATGCTTTCGCCTGTTAGAGGAGCTCGTCTCCTTCTCTTTACTATTATAGATGCCACTTCAACTGCAAGGTTTTTTTCATTCTCTTGCGAGTTTTATATTCTGCAATTGCGTACCAAAATTAATTGATCCGCAACCTACACTGTAAAGGCTACGCCGAAACTTCGAGAATTTAAGATGTTCTCGGTAATTTCTACAGTAAGCTGCGCCGAAGGGCCCCTGATTGTAGATTTTCTACGTAATTTCTACAGTAAATTAGCTGAATTTAAACTCGCAACTGACAACTCCTAAATAACTACCCAAAACTTGTATCCCCCAAATTTTACCCTTGCTTTTTTTCCGATCTCGGCTGGGTGTATTGAAGTTTTGTAACACTCCCAGCTTTAACAAATCCTTCCCTGACTTAGGATTTGAATCTCTTGACTAAACGACTGCACGTTTCTAATTTTAGTTCCCGATGAGTAATTAGAAATTTAGATAATTAGGCAGGGCAAATATTTGTTCTAATTTTTAGTTGCACAATTTTCTCTCGATTCGAGGAAATCTCGCGAACTGAGAAAAAATTTTTTTTCGGCTCAATACTAAGAGTTCTGCTAAAATATATCTATCTAAAGACATATTGCAAAATATAGTAAAAAGTAGTATATGCGAATGATGCGTTTTTGGTGATAGTTGCAAGCTCGATCGGCATTTTCAGCGGGAATGACCCACGGCGAGGCTGCCAAACCCGGTTGCTTCGTAGAGGCTTCGCTACCATATCGAATAATTCTCCGAGGAACCGGCCTGATGAGGCTTAATCCTGTAGGTGCCAAAAATGATGCTTGCTTGAGAGTACCGGAATAATTTAATTGCCGTTGTATTGTTGAGAGTTCTTGGCTGCTTACGTTTATTTTTGCTGCTTAACTTTAACTAAATTAAGAGAGTTAAATTAAAACTTTTCTATATCATAAAAGCGGTAAATTAGCAATCAGTTATTAGCAATTATCGATGGTCCACTATCGATTACCGATCGCCACTGAGGTCTTAAGGATGAGGGCGGAGGGCTTACGGATGAGAACCCAGGGCTGACCAATTAATTAATTGACACAAAATCAAGATTACACATGGGGGGCTGGTGGTAGAGGATAAGCGGTAAAGAGAGATCGACCGATCGCCAAAAAAAATAAAATACTCAACTTTCCCTGCGATATTGCCCTGAAACCGGTTGGCGAGACCCGAAGTAATTTTAATAAGAACTAGAGATCCGCCTGGTAAAGTGCCTCCAATTTTACTTTACTCAGCAATGAGAAACTCAAGTTCACGGCGAATCTAAAGGGGTCTGCGGTAGAGGTGCAAAATGTTAAAGATAGCAAGATTGGAGAAAATTCGGCTTTCACCGAGCCACAGGGCAATCAAAACTAATAAACTGTTATTAAAGTACAACTTTTATATCCTCAAAGTGTTTGAACAAATATATATCACCCCAGCGATCGCCCGATCGGGGGAAGCGCATTCAGAAACTTTGATTGGAAGAGTAAAAATTATTTTGCCGATCGCTATTGCTAGCCGCAAAAACGCAGGCAAATTCAGAATTAAGGCGGGAGGGCGCTAAATCGGTGAGCCAGGAATTTCAACTCTCAGTCACCCCTGTTGGGGACGACGAATATCTAGTCAGGACAGAAAGGGTTGCACCCGGTGTACCCTTAGCCGAACAACAAGTCCGCTGGCCGATCGACGAATGGCTTGCACTATCTGCTCAACTGATGAACGACCCGCTGGTGGGCTTGCTCCAGGGAAAAGCAGTACAGGGAACCAATTTTGCTGGTCGCGGCCTCTCCCGTTCGGGAAACAACTCAGCGCCGAATTTAGTAGCCCTGGGGCAACAATTATACAGCGGGCTGTTTCAAGGAAACTTGCGCGATAGCTGGACTTGCGCTCAAGGCATCGCCCAGCACCGCCGAGAAGTGCTGCAACTGCGACTCGGACTCAAAGGCCGGCGCTTGCCACGACTGCCGTGGGAAGTTCTGCACGCCGGCGATCGCCCTTTGGCAACCGGCACCGATGTCGTGTTTTCTCGCTACCAACCAGGTACAAGTTTGTTCAAACAAACCCGGATAGTGCCTAGTAGCGGGCCACTAAAAATTTTAATGGCGATCGCCTCTCCGAGCGATCGAGACAGCTTGCAGCTCAAGCGAGAAGTGCTCCACCTGCAACAAGAACTCCAAAACCGCAGCGCTAATCCTCTCAAAAACAGCCCGCATTCTCCGGAAATTCAACTGACTATTCTCGAACAGCCCGATCGAGAACAACTTACCCAAGCCCTAGAACAAGGACACTACCAAGTCCTGCACTACGCAGGCCACAGCAACTTAGGTTCCAGAGGTGGGGAACTCTACCTAGTCAGCAGCCGGACCGGCTTAACCGAAACCTTGAGTGGCGACGACTTAGCTGGATTGCTCGTTAACAACGGTATTCAGATGGCCGTGTTCAACTCCTGCCGAGGCGCCTACGGCGACCCCTCAGACCTCGCGGACGACAGCCCGGAACGGAACTTAACCGAAGCTCTAGTGAAGCGGGGCATTCCGGCGGTGCTAGCAATGGCAGAAAGCATCCCCGACGATGTAGCGCTAACTCTGACGCGGTTGTTTTACCGCAACCTCAATCAAGGCTATCCAGTCGATCTGAGCCTGAGCCGGGCCAGAGCAGGGCTAATTTCGGCCTACGGTTCTCACCAGCTATACTGGGCTTTGCCCATTCTCTACCAGCACCCGGACTTTGACGGCTATTTGATCGGTGGCCCAACCCACAGCGCGACATCCGGGTCTCGGATGCAAATAATCGCGTCGGGAACGCAGCCGGCTCTGGCGGGTACAGAATGGAATGCGCCACCTTCACTCTCGGCGATCGCCCAATACCCGCCAATGCCAGCCAATCGATCGCATGAGTCAGAGAGTTCAGACGGCGAAGTCTGGGAATATTTTCCTGACCAATTAAAAGATCGCAGGGATTGGGTTCACCAGAACGATCGAGCCGATGCTACTAATTCACCGAACTCACCGACGGCTTCGGAGTGCTCTATTCCTAATTCTGAGTGTTCGGCGATCCAAGCAACTCGCGCCGCTGCACCGACTCAAAAACCGTTAAAAAAACCGGGGTTGAAAAAATCTGTGGGCCTAATGCTTTGCTTGTTGCCCGTTGCTTTGAGTGCTGGCTTTTTTGGATGGCGGTACTCGCACCAGCGAGGCACGAAACCTGAAGAGTTACTGCCGGCGGTACGGACTCCCCTGTCGCAAAATTATTTGCAACAACGCCACTAAAAGCGATCGCCCACTGCAATGCCGAATTTAGACCCTTTTGGCCTAGCTCCAAACTGGGTGAGGTTTTTGCTGACCATTCGCGATCGGCTGTCGGTGGAAAAGCGATCGAAAGTATGTTGCTCGATCGAATCTCGGACTTACCTTCATCAAGTCGGTTTTTACCGAAAATAAGCAGCAGCGCAACCAAGCGCATCTAGGAACAAACCGGGTTTCTCGTCGAGAGAGGAACTCCGGGACTGTTTGATATAATTCGTCAGTCGATTGTAGATTTTCGACTTCGGCTTGAGTCCGGAGTCGAAACAGTTGAGATTTTAGATTTACTCCACAGATGAATCTGCAAGCTTGAACAAGAGTCTAAAATTTAGATGTCTCTACGACAGGAGTCGGCGGCTTGTATGCGTTTTTGGGCGGGCTGATTCGGCAGCAGGAGCATTCGTCATTCGGCACAAGACAATAAAAGCCATAGTTGCAACAATTAAGAACGTCCTCACCGTCAGTGCGGTTGGTATATTTCACAATAATTAATTATGGAAGCGGCTGTGAGTTTGACGCGCCCCTCCAGTTGGTGGATAAATTTTGAGATTCTGGCAGTTTACAGCCCACGAGTGGAAACCAATACATTTCCATCGAAAGTCCATGTCGGGAACCGCTGCTAATTTGTAGTGCATCAAACATTTAAGCAGTTGTCCATTTAACTCGCTCTTTTTCAATTCCCCTGTGGAAATAACCTCAAATTCTCTGGCTTGGGGCCGGAGGAGGAAGATTTTCCCGACTTCCCCCTACATATCTACTGATTCGTGGCGAAGTGTTAAGAGTCGCGAAGCAATCTCGCCCGATCAAAACTATTCCCCTCTTAGTGGCTGACCGATGTTTCTGCCGTGCCCATTGAGTCTGATTTTAGGTTAAACCCGTTCAACGAAGATGTGAAATTTCCTTCAATTTTTACCGGATTGCCTTCCCTAGACTGCTTTCTGTGGAAGTTATATGCCCAACACCTTAATAGAAGATTGCTCGTTGGTATTTGGGGTTTTGAGGGGATTTCCAGCCCAAAAAGTAGGGTTTATACCATTTTAGATTTTAGATTTTAGATTTTAGATTGAAGAATTGGGAATGACTTATTCCATAAGGGTTTGGAGCTTTCCTACAGTTGGATTCTTTTTGTAAACTGGTTTTGCAAGTAGCTGGCAGCGGCATCGAGAACAAGTGCTGCCTCCCCTTGTTGAGGTAAAAGTTAACCCCGGCAGGTAAATGCTTTCGCCAGATTTGCAGCGGCCGCGCTCTAGGTATTTCGATTCATGGCTGTCTTGTTTTTACCTTGACCACAGACTCGATCGGGGATTGGTGAATGCAGGGAACAGACTTTACTGTAAAAAAGTAAAGCATTTAATTTGCGACAATAATTCCCCGCGCGATCGCTCTGAGGCTTACGCAAGGATTTGGGCCGCAAGCAGCAAATTGATCGCCCTTCGAGCATCCTTACTTGCACCCCCGGTCTTGAGGCTGCAGAAATTTATCCAGAATCTTAAATATTGAGAATTCTTAGTATTGACAGTGAAACAAAGTTAATCTAATGTGTTGTAATTGATATAAGTAAAGTCCAATAAGCGAGGTACGGTCAATGGCAGAAACAGCTACAGCACCCTTAACAGGAAAAGGTCTGCTTCAAAAAATCAAAGGCAGTGATTTGCCACGCAGAGAACTTGCAAAGCTTTGCGGCTACTTCACTGTCAGCAAAAGTGGAGAAACCCGGATTAATCTGGCTGAGTTTTACGATGCAGTGTTAGCTGCTAAGGGCATTGAGCTAGAGAAGTCGAAAGCAGACGGACGCGGGCGAGAAGCGAGTTATCGAGCTAGCGTTCACAAGAATGGTTCGATCGTGATCGGGGCAAATTATACCCAAGAAATGGGATTAAAGCCGGGAGACGAGTTTGAAATTAAGCTCGGATATAAGCATATTCGCTTGATTCAGATCGATGTGGACAGACCGGATGTGGATGTGGATGATGAAGAGGAGGATACAGAAGAATAGAGGCGATCGTGATGCAGTCAGCCGATAGCAAGGCGACTGGATTTGGCATTCGCTACACGAGTATTTGCGCGCCACCCTTCGATTGAACTGATGAGCTGTCTTGACTATTTCTATTTTCTCTTGTCCCGCAAAGACTACAGTGCCTCTGAACTTCGCAAAAAGGGGCAAGAGAAAGGTTTTGGCAATGAGGAAATATTGGAGGCGATCGCGCAAATTCAAGACCGCGGCTATCAGTCCGACACTCGCTTGGTGGCAAACTCGATCGCCTCTGCAGCAGGCAAATACGGGAAGTCTGCCATCAAGCGCAAGTGCCTGCAAAAAGGAATTACCAACGATTTGTTCGAGCAAGTCTGGGAAGAAGAAATTGCCGAAAATCACGACTCCGAAGCAGAAAAACGGGCCGAATTAAAAGCCAAAGTAATGCGGAAATACAAGATCGATACTTGGGGTAAAGCAGATCCGAAAACCAAGGGCAAAGTCTTGAATTACCTGCAATACAGGGGCTTTAATGCCTTTGAAATTTGGCGACAGTGGCAAACAGAAGAAGATGACGAGTAAATAGTAGGGCCACGCCAAGAGGTGGGACCCAGATAGGCAAGCACAACTACACTGCTGCCGATGGGGCTAAAGTGTAAGTTCTGAGTTTTTGTAAATGTATGTCAATCCTCAGCGTTGACTAAATAAGATTCGTACATCTGCCGGTGTCTGACTAAAAGCTCGAGATATTTCTCGTTGATTTTAGCCAGCATCCATTTTTCTTGAAAAATGGCGGCGGATTCTGCTTTCACCGGATCTGCTTGTAGGGGCAAAATATCTTTTCGAGCGGCGGTTTGCTCTGCAGCAGACTTCAGCTTCTGAGGGTTTTGCTGGTATTTTCGACCGCTTTTGTGGTTGGCGTAGCGACGCGATCGAGTATACCCCATCTGTAAGAACTTGCGGGCCATGTCTGCTCCCACAAAATCCTCGCGATCGAGATACTCTAAAAACAAGGAGTAAATTTTGCTGCTGGATTCCCTGGCAATTTCAGGAGTCTTAAATCTCCAGAAAGGCAGAATTTCTCCTTTGTAGGGTTCCACCAACAGCACTCCCTGTTCTCCTTTCCCTACGCGATAAAGTTCCGGGTGCTGTCGAAAGTCGATGTTCTTAAAATCCAAAGAGTAGTCGAACTGCTTCATCGGGCATTTTCTGTTCTATCTGGAACTATAGAAGCCCGGGGTTGACCTTCGTCTGGTTTGGTATAAACCCAGGCCCAAGCAATGAGGACAGCTTGAAAAGGCAGCCTGAACCAATACAGTAATTGGTTGTGGGGAATCCCTTCTATGGGAATGTTGTTGACGGCTTGATTGATATTAGCTGGAAACACGGCAATAAACAAGGCAATTAATCCCCATGCCGCTGCCCTGCTGACAGGAGGAACTAACAGCCCAATGCCGCCCAAAATCTCGAAAAAACCGCTGATATAAACTAAGGCTTCTGGGTAAGGAAGCTGGGGTGGCACGATTCGTATAAAAGGTGCGGGTACTGCAAAGTGCAGCACGCCTACAATACTGATAGCTACTGCGAGAATAACTCGCCAAATTTCTTTTTGACTTTTCATGGGTAATCGGTAATTAATAATTGTTAAATTGCTGCGATAATGCTTGCCAAAATTCGCTATCTGCGATCGAGAGGGCCATAAAACTGAGAGCCAAAAATTCCAGCTTTGCGTGTTTGTCTACTCTTGCTGGTGGCTGTAACGATTTTATTGGGTAGAAAAACCAGGTTTCTGGATAAGTCTCAGACAAATTTTCACAGCCCCAAACTGGAGGAAGCCAGAAGTGGAATCGAAGGTATGCCCGTTGACTGCCAAAAACAGATAGCGCGCATTTTGATAACAAGATTTTAATGTCTAGTTCCCTGCTGCAGTCTCTATCTTCGGGTAGTAAAACATGATTTTTGTTCCGCCTCTGGCTCCGTCAGCAGCCAAACCAGCCGGAGATTTTCTCGATCGACAAATCCACCACCGCTTAAGATTAAATAAATCTTCGCCCAAATTGATGAGTGCGATTGCTGCTAAATTTGACCTAGCCTTCCAGGCGCTTCCCTACCCTACGGGAACCCCTACTGGGAAGGGGAACCCCTGTGGGAAGATACCTTTGCTAGCGCGTACCTTGATGAGACTAATTAAGGCGAGTAATTTGTCAATAACTTTTATAATTATTTAATATTTGCGCTTTGAGAATTCTTGGAAGAGGCTATTGAGGAACGCTATGTAATTAAACTTACTATCTAAAGTTTGAATTTTGTCAACTTCCGACAGATGTTATAATGAATGAAATTATTGAATTTGCTAAAAAGTCGATCCTCGTAGCAACTCCCCAACCATCCTGGTGGAATTCAAAATAGTCACCAATGGCAGGAACTTTTTAGCAACCAGATTATTCAAAAAGATTGAGCCTCCCAGCGCTGTGTCATTTTTATTTACACGCAATCAATCACCGACGACCATGAACACCTCAATAAACACCTCTAAATTTGGCATCAACCGGATGCTGCGACAATCGCTGTTGCTTGGCATCTTTTCTGCAGCAGCTTTAGCTAGCGGATGGGCGCCCGGTTTGTACGCACAATCCCCAAACCTCGTTTTCGGAGCTGCAGCCCAAGCTCAAGAGATTAGCAGCGAGGAAATTACTAGCTACGCTCGCGCTGTGTTGGCAATAGAACCCAGACGGGTGGAAGCTTTTAACGAAATTAAAGGAATGGCTGGGGGATCGGTTCCCAGAGTAGTGTGCAACGAAAAGCAGGAAATTAATAGGTTATCTGGAAGTGTTCGCGGCATCGCGGTGAATTACTGCCAACAAGCTAAAAAAGTTATCGAAACCAATGGTTTGACAGTTAGTCGCTTCAACCAGCTCACTTTGCTCCAGCAAGCGAATCCGGCAGTCAAACAGCGAATTCAAGCCGAGCTCCTGCGACTGCAACAAGCTGGCAATCAATAAGCTTGAGGGTTTGAGTCTTTCTTCCTCTCCCGTTCTATTAGACTTCTCCATAAAAGCTTGTTCAGGGCAGGCATGATACCTAACCGCTACCTCCCCCCAACAATATAATATTGGAGATTTAAATTGTTCGAGTTCCTAGACGGTAGGCAAAATTTTTTGAAAAAAAAGCGATCGTCTGTGATTAAGTGCTTGACAAAATAACATAAATTTGGTAATACAGCCAGAACGGGAGCGGCCAGAGAGATGAATATTTTTCAACTTGCTGTAAATTGGAATGAGATATTCCGATCGTCAACACGATTAAGACTTTTTTAATTTCTCAAACATGAGCTGAAAATTGGAACTTCAGTCTTCCTTATTCCTTCGGCTATAAAAAACATATTCCTCAAAAATTCTTCAAAAACTAGAGGTCAAGTGAATTGCTCTGAGGAATAGAATATAAAAATGCTAACATTCACAAAACATTTGCCTGCAAATCCCGATGCTATTGTCAGCTTTACTTTACAAATGACATCGGACGATCGCACTCGCAGCCGCCACCGATTCGAGACGGAAACGGGTGAAAGGCTGCACCTGAGTTTGCCCAGAGGTACGGTACTGCGCGATCGAGATTTATTGCAGTCGGAAGACGGTAGCTGTTTGGTACTGGTAAGTGCAAAACCCGAACTGGTGCTGACAGCCCGCGCATCAAGTCCGCTGCTACTGATGCGGGCGGCTTATCATTTAGGAAACCGTCACGTAGCTTTAGAAATTGCCGATAATTATTTAAGGCTTTCTCCCGACTCTGTATTGCAGGGAATGCTGGAAAAAATGGGTTTGGAAGTAACAGAGGAAATTGTGCCGTTTCAGCCAGAAATTGGCGCTTACGGGCACAGCCATTAGATTTTAGATTTTAGATTTACTCCCACCCTGCAATCCGAGGGCTTATAACCAAATTAGTTTGGGTAATTCAAGAAGGAAGAAGTCAACAGTCAACAGTGAACAATCAACTTTTATGTTTGTTACAGCTAGCTTTTGCACCTGTGGGAGCTTATAGTTATTCTGAGGGAATCGAAAGTCTGGTAGAAACCGGTGCGATCGACAGCGAGATTACTTTGAGAAATTGGTTAGAAAATTCGCTCCAATTCGGGGCTATTCGAGTAGAAGCCGCTGTGGCGGTAAGGGCTTTGAGGGCGGCAAAGATACGCGATTTGACGGCTTTGAATTACTGGAATGCTTGGGCGACTGCTACTAAAGAAACAGAAGAGTTGCGCTTGCAAAGTTGGCAAATGGGACGGACTTTGGTCAGGTTGCTGCTGGATTTGCGTGAAGCGAAGCTATCCCGCAGGGAATCGCCAGTTGCTTCTGGGTTAACAACAATTGTAAAAGAATTCGTGGAATCTGGCAGCAATCAGTGCAATTTTGCGATCGGCTTTGGCATTGCCGCCGCCAACTGGCAGATAGAAGAAGAAGCCGCCGTGTTAGGATATTTGTACAGTTGGGCTGCAAATTTGGCGAGTGCGGGCGTGAAACTGATTCCCCTCGGTCAAACAGCCGGTCAACAGTTACTGTTAGATTTGCAGTCTCAAATTAGCTGTACGGCGCAAGAAGTTTTAAAATTAGAAGATGATGACCTTGGCAGTTGCAGTTGGGGATTAGGACTGGCTAGCATGGCGCACGAAACTCAGTACACTCGGTTGTTTCGCAGTTAAAAATCAGAAAATCTAAAATCTAAAATCTAAAATCGCTATGGGTGCTTTTCGTGTAGGAATTGCTGGGCCAGTTGGTTCCGGGAAAACAGCTTTACTGGATGCTTTGTGCAAAGCGCTGCGACAGCAATACCAGATTGCGGTTGTTACTAATGATATATATACTCAGGAAGATGCCCAGTTTTTGGTTCGGAGTCAAGCTTTGGAGAGCGATCGAATTTTGGGCGTAGAAACGGGAGGCTGTCCCCACACAGCCATCCGCGAAGATGCTTCTATTAACTTAGTAGCGATAGAAGAGTTAGAACAAAAATTCACTGATTTAGATTTAGTATTTGTCGAAAGCGGCGGCGATAACTTAGCTGCCACTTTTAGCCCGGAGTTAGTAGATTTAACAATTTACGTAATCGATGTCGCTGCAGGCGATAAAATTCCGCGCAAAGGCGGGCCAGGAATTACTAAATCTGATATGTTGGTAATTAATAAAACAGACCTCGCCCCTTATGTAGGAGCAGATTTGGGCGTGATGGAACGGGACGCTAAAAAAATGCGAGGCGATAAACCTTTTGTTTTTACTAACCTGAAGACCAAAGAAGGATTAGAATCAGTAGTTAATTTCATCCATTCGCATATCGTCGTGTAAAACATCAGCCTTCATCTGCGTTCATCTGCCTTCATCTGCGGTTAAAACTCCTAAAAAATATCACCTCACCACCAATTCTTTGACCAAATTAGCCAAACGTTCTGTACTGTCTCTCACTGCTAATTCAGAAGCTGCTTGAGACATTTTTGCCAAATATTCGGAATCTCTTAACAAATACAACACTTTGCTTTGCAAGACATCTGCTGTCAGTTCGCTTTGACGGAATACCACGGCGGCGCCGGCTTTAGCAAATACTTCCGCATTAAATCTTTGGTGGTCGTCAGCCGCGTGAGGAAAAGGAATTAAAATAGAAGGTACGCCCGTCACTGCTAATTCTGTCAGAGCACTCGCCCCCGATCGACTAATTGCTAAATTCGCTCGCTGCAACAAACTCGCTACATTGTCGTAAAATGGCATTGACAAATATTGCTCGTGTTTCAAACTTTCAGCATCCGGGTCATTATTTCCGGTGAGGTGAACCACCCAAGCACCGGCATCAAACCAAGCCGGAGCACACTCCCGCACTAATTTATTTACTGCGACAGCACCTTGAGAGCCGCCCATGACTAAAATTACAGGTACGCTGTCAGGAATTGGCAAATTTAGAGGTTGGCGAGTCAGGAATTGCGATCGCACCGGTGTACCAGCAACCACGGTTTTCGCGCGGGGTAAATGCTGGGCTGCTGCTTCAAATCCGATCGCCACAGCAGTGCACAAAGGACTAAACCAGCGCGTCACCTTCCCGGGAATTGCATTAGATTCGTGGAGAATTACCGGCAAACCCAAAGAACGGGCCGCTAGAATTGCCGGTGCTGCGATGTAACCTCCGGTAGTAAAGACTCCCTGAAAATTTCCCGCTTTGAGCAACTTCCGCACCTGAAGGATCGAGCCGGCGAGTCCGCCCAAAATTCGCAGTGTACCGAGCCCAAATCCCTGCTGAAAGCCTTCGACGGCGATCGTGTGGAGGGGGTAAAGGGATGAAACTAACTGGGTTTCCATGCGGTCTGGGACTCCTAGCCATTCGATCTGACAGTCGCTCAACTGCCCAGCGGTGGCGATCGCGGGAAATAAATGTCCGCCAGTGCCGCTAGCTGCAACCAACAACCGGAGGGGGGCTTTTGTCAAGGTATTTGTTTCTTTTTTTACAAGTACAAGTTCCACAGGTCGATCAATTTTATATTTGGGGTTTTAGATTATTATGCTTATTATTCCGGCAGTTTCAGCCAATTTTGAATCAGCCATCTAAAATTAGATTGTGCCGTGTCCCTCCTTCCGTTGTCAGTTTTCGTTGCAGGCGAACATTTGCTCAAGCTACGACCCCTGACAAATAACCAAATTATCATCTAATGCGTAATTTTTTGAATTTAGTGCCAAGTGCATCTCAGTATTTTTCCAGCCGTCGGGACAAAAAAACCGATCGCGCGATCGTTTTTGGCTTTAACTGCAGGCAGTCGATCGCTCCAATGTTTTTATGTTTAACAGTGGTAAGTGCTGGCGTGCTGCATCCTAGTGCGGCAAGAGCGATCGGTGCGATCGCGGCGACTCCCCGAACGATCGCCCAAACCCCTGCAAATGCGCCTGCCCCACTCACAAAAGTGCTAACAGAAATTGACGCAGCGGCCAACCGGCGCGATGTCAAAGCAGTCATGGCATTTTACAGCCCGAATTTCACTCATTCTGACGGCTTAAACCGCCAAAGCATGGAAAAAGCCCTCACCCAACTCTGGAATCGATATCCGAGTTTAAATTACCGCACCGAGATCAAATCTTGGAAAACCGAAGGTAGCGCTATTCTCGCAGAAACCATAACTACAATTGCCGGCACTCAAAAAAAGGATGGCAGAGAATTAATTCTCAAATCTACCATCCGTTCCCAGCAGCGCTTTGAAGGTGAAAAAATAGTTAGTCAAGAGATTTTAGCAGAACAAACTCAGCTTAGTTCGGGGCAAAATCCTCCTACCATTCAAGTGAATTTTCCGGATCAAGTTAAGGTGGGCGAAGAGTACCATTTTGATGCCATTGTGCGAGAGCCGATCGGCGATGATATTTTAATAGGGACTGTTTTGGAGGAACCCATTAGCGACAAAACCTTTTTTAATCCCTCAGAAGTCGAGCTGGAGTTGCTAAATTCCGGGGGAATTTTTAAAGTAGGTAAAGCTCCGGCCACTCCCGAAAATCGGTGGGTTTCAGCAGTTTTGATGCGACAAGGCGGAATTGCAACAGTTAGTGTTCGATTGCGAGTTGTCAAATAATAAAATAGGTGTTATGGGTTATTTGGGTAATTTCTGTAGTGGCGGTTTAAGTAAAATCTCTAACACCAATGAGAGAACAAGTTAAACCTGCCTCTACAATAATGATGGTTAATTGACCAGACTTAATCTTATACCAACTAAAAAATTTTTCCTCTTCCCTCTTCCTTCTGATTATTAAAAATGATTGCTATCCAAAACCAAATTGTTTTCATTACAGGTGCGAGTAGCGGTATCGGAGCAGCCTGTGCCAAGATATTCGCCAAAGGAGGAGCAAAACTAATTTTAGCAGCCCGCCGCCTTGAAAAGCTCGATCGACTGGCAAACGAACTTGTAGAAACAAAATCCATCGCATCGGCGAACGAGATTTATTTGCTCGAATTGGACGTGCGCGATCGCCTGCAAGTGGAATCTGCGATAACTGAGCTTCCCGATGCCTGGAAAAGCATCGATATTCTGATTAACAATGCGGGATTGAGCCGTGGTTTAGACAAACTGCACGAAGGCAACTTCCAAGATTGGGAAGAAATGATTGATACCAATGTTAAAGGCTTGCTTTACATGACTCGCGCGATCGTGCCGGGAATGGTAAGCAGAGGCCTCGGCCACGTAGTGAATATAGGCTCAATAGCAGGTCGGCAAGCTTATCCCAAAGGTAATGTTTATTGTGCTTCCAAAGCAGCAGTGAGAGCTATTTCCGAAGGGTTGAAACAAGACCTTTTGGGAACACCCGTGCGCGTGACGGAAATAGAGCCTGGTTTGGTGGAAACAGAATTTAGCAATGTCCGGTTTCACGGCGATGCAGAAAAAGCCAAAAATGTCTATCAAGGATTAACACCGCTGACTGCTGACGATGTAGCGGATGTGGTGTATTTTTGCGCGACGCGATCGCCCCACGTCAACATTAGCGAAGTCTTGCTAGTTCCGACAGACCAAGCTAGTGCAACTCTGGTTCACCGAAAAGAGTTTTGAGTTTTTAGTGGTAAGTGTCCGGATTGCGATCGAATTCTCAGGAAACTTAATTGGTAGATGCACCCTGATTAATTAACTCCCGACCAATTTTGGCCGGGTTTTTTTTGCCCGATCGCACGCTGAGCAAAAAATTATCCCACATTCTGCCAAAGTGTCCTGAAAGAGGTGCTGTGAGACGGGAGACTAAATTAGTAGATGCACCCTGATTAAATAACTCCCGACCAATTTTGGTTTGGGGTTTTTTTTTGCGGTATAGACGGTGATGCTGAAAAAGTTTGAGGTTGTCCGGATGGCGCTCGAATTCTCAGGAAGCTTAATTGGTAGATGCACCCTGATTAATTAACTCCCCACCAATTTTGGTTTGGGGTTTTTTTTTGCGGTATAGACGGTGATGCTGAAAAAGTTTGAGGTTGTCCGGATGGCGCT
>NZ_JAUBQU010000036.1:0-51889 GCF_036701435.1 Microcoleus sp. Pol12A5 | reverse complement strand
TAATCAGTGGTTTGACTCATTTCTATTGGTGGCCGGAGGCAAAAGCTTAATCATGGTTAATCGACCGGACATGATATAAGATATTCTATACTTCCGCGTATACAAAAGCAGGTACGCGCTTGTAAGCAGGCGTGCCCGATCGCTTTTCAATCTCCGGGTGAAAAATCACATTCACTTCAGGATAAAACATCAAAGCAGCACCCTCACGAACCGCCCCATAAATCACCTCGACATTTTCCATTTTCCCCACATTGCCCTGCACCGTAACCCGCTGATGTTCTCGAAAACCCGTGCTTTCTGCATCCGCACGATTCATCAAAATGCAGTTGCGGTGCGGCATTCCCCGGTACTTGTCATCAATTTTGTAAACCACAGTATTGTGCTGAGAATAGCTGCGTCCCGTCATCAATGCCACAACAATACCCTGTGTTGATTCCGATCCTCCAAACTCTTTCGCTTCCGGTAATCTCAGCTTAGGTAAAGGCGCGACAAACATCTTCGCTTTCCCAGACTCTGTAGGAAATTTAGGTTCTGTAAAAATGCGACCGCCGATCGTGAATTCCTCTTTTGTTTCATCAATTGTTGCCATCTTTTCATAACCAGGAATGGTTTTAGCAATTAATTGCCGAACGTATTTTGTATCTTGAAGTCTGCGCCAATCAACAGGGAAATCACCGTGAATTATGCTTGCTAATTCTGTCAAAAAATGCACTTCAGGAATCAAATCAGAATTTTTGAGATGAGTTTCACCCTCATCATTTAAACGCACAAAATTATTCCCTGATTCCACCGTTGTTTTATGGGGATTTTCAAATCGATTCTGTACAGGAATCACAATTGTATTGTATTTTGCCAATCCGCTAAAATGTCCTAAGTTCGGTTTAGTTGCAAGGTAAATAATAGTTTCAACATTGGCTAAAGCGCGTTTGGCCTGATTAGAATCTGGATTTGCCCCGTACAAGTTGCCGCCCAGACAGATCAGCGTATCGACTTTGCCTGCATCTGCTGCTTCAATGAGCGATCGAGTTTCGTAACCCTTAACAGAACTGAGGGGACGATCTAACAGTTTTTCTAAAGCTTGTTGAATTTCTTTTTTCAGCTTCACAGTGACGCCCATAGATCCGAATCCTTGGACGTTTGAGTGTCCTCTGACTGGCATTAATCCCGCCCCTTCTTTGCCGACATTTCCTGTCATTAAGGCAGTGTTGGCGATGCTAAAAACATTATCTACGCCGTTATCGTGTTGGGTAATTCCCATCGCCCAACCGAATACAACCCGCTTTGAAGTGCCGATGATTTTGGCTGCTGCCTCAATTTCTGCTTGGGAAACTCCGCAGGTTTTAGTAATAGATCCCCAATCGGTTTCGCGGGCGTGCTGGACTACTGCTTCCCAGCCTTCAGTATAGGCTTGCAAATATTTTTCGTCCAGCAACCCTTGTTCGATTATAGACTTTTGAATGCCGACAAATAGCGCCGTATCGCTGCCCGGAATTGGTTGCAAGTATAAGGAGGAAATATCGGAACCGGGGATGAGCGACTTGACGGGAAATGCCGGAGAACCAAACTTGACTAATCCAATTTCCATCACCGGATTGATTACAATGATTTTACCGCCTTTGTCGCGAATTTTAATTAATTCGTTCATGAAGCGGGGATGGTTGTAGGCAGAATTCGCACCCGCGAGCACGACGCAATCTGCTTGCTTTAAGTTTTCTAGACTCACTATCGAGGTGCGAGTGGCAAACATTTCGCTTAAGCCAGTTGTCGAGGGAGCGTGGCAGAGATCGGAACAATCTGCTAAGTTATTGGAACCCATCGCTCTAATCATCAATTGCAGCAGAAAAGCCGCTTCGTTGGAAGAGCGGCCGGAACTGTAAGATGCTACTCGTTCCGGGGTTTTGCGAAAAGCAGCTTCGGCAATTTGATAAACTTCTTCCCAAGAAATGCGATCGTAATGAGATGAACCAGCCCGCAAAATCATCGGAAAACTCAGCCTTCCCAACCTATCGGCTTCCATTGAAGTTAATTGCTGAAGTTCTGCAATACTCTTCTTTTCAAAAAATTGAGTTGAGATAGCGGGCTTGATTTCAGCGGAGATTGCTTCGACGCTTTTCATGCAGCGCTGAAGTTTTTCGCCCTCTTCATTTGTAAACCCTCCTTTCTGCCCGCCAGTGCCCCAAGAACAGGACAAACAAGCACTTTTGTGAAGCAAAGTTTTCCAAAGTTTCGGCCCTTCTGGGGACAATGTATGTTCTGCCCAATATTCTATTACGGGCAAACCGCCACCTATCTCTGGTGTTTCCTCGTTTGTCTCGTTGAATGGCGGGATTGGTTGGACATTTTGGGAGTTGACATCCATGCGGTTTACCTTTTGTTGGAATTGCGGATTAATGCGGCGGGCGAACCGCCAAATGAGTTCAGTTTATTACGGAAATTTTAGCGCAAAGTTAAAGCCAAAAACACCAGTCAACAGATAGATACTGTAATCTAAATTAAACTCTAGGTTAGCAGTCATGAAGAGAATTCCTTCTTCATCGGCAGAGAGAGAAATCAATTCCTCACTACAAACAAGGTTTACTTCCTCTTATTTAACGCCTGCTTCCCAAACCCAAGACACAGCAGCCGATCGCCCTCAGCAACATTCGGGTCATTCTGCAAATAATCTCCCAACCACTCGCAACTCCGAGCAATGATATTATTTAGTTCCAAATTCTCCACAGGCAACAGAATTACAGTCCTATCCCTACTAGCAAAAGCCAGAGTTTTGCTGTCCGAACTAAAAGTAACGCTCAACACCCGATCGCTCGATTCTAACGTCTTAGATAGCAGCGCCTTCTTGCCGTCAAAATTCCACACCTTAACAGTATTTCCCCCACTCGCCGCCGCAATCAACTTGCCGTCGGGACTAAAACTCACGCTTTCTACAGTATCGCTGTGGTCGAGTTTTTCAGTTAAATTTGCTACCTTTCCATCAAACCCCCACAAGTAAACTTTTTTGTCAGCACAAGCAGCAGCAATAGTCTTACCGTCGGGACTGAAACTAACATTTTTAACGCTGTCCCGGTGGTCTAGAGTTTTCATAATTTTGGCAGACGAACCGTTAAATTTCCACAGGTAAACTCTCTTTTCTCCGGTAATTTCAAAAGCCTTTTTCTTCCCGCTTGCCTTGTCCTCAGAAGCGGTAGCAGTAGCAATAGTTTTGCCGTCGGGACTGAAGCTAACGCTAATTACTGGATTGGTGTGATCGAGTTTTGCAAACAAAGTTGCTTTAGAACCGTTCCAGCGCCAGAGGTACAGTTTGCGGTCGGCACTTGCGGCGGCAATTATCTTTCCGTCTGGACTAAAAATCACGCTTTTAACAATGCCGCTGTGGCTGAGAGTATCTAATAGTTTGCCGTTTAAACTCCAGACTTTCACTGTTTTGTCGTCGCTCGCCGAAGCAACAGTTTTATCATCAGGCGAAATGCTCACCCAGGTAACAGAATCCTTGTGACCTTCTAAAATTTTGAATAAACTGCCGTCATCCTGCCAAAGTCTCACGGTTTTGTCCCCGCTAGCAGAAGCAATTGTTTTGCTATCAGCGCTAAAACTGACTTTGTAAACCCAGTCTCCGTGTCCCGATAAAATCTTATTCAGCGGAGTGCTGTCCGGTTTCCAAATTTTCACTATTTTGTCTTTACTTGCGGAAGCAATAGTGCCGTCCCCGCTGAAACTTACGCCCCTTACATCGTCTTGATGTCCTCGAAAAGTATTGAGCAAAGTGCCGCTGCGACTCCAAACTTTCACCGTATCGTCTGCACTGCCGGTGACGATTTTTTCGCCATCGCGACTGAAACTCGCGCTGACAACTTCATCGTTGTGTCCTTTGAGAGTTCTGATTTCCTCACCATTTCGATTCCAAATTTTGGCTGTGGTGTCGGCACTTGCCGAGACGAGTTCTCGACTATTGGGACTGAACTTAACGCTGTAAACAATTCCAGAATGATTGGTTAATGTTTTGGGATTAATTTTAAATTTCTGGGTTTTACTTTCTCGGTTCCAAAGTTTGACAGTTTTGTCAACACTTGCGGAGGCAATTGTTTGGCCGTCGGGACTGAAACTGACGCCGAGCACCCAGTCTTTGTGTCCGGTTAAGGTTTGCAGCAATTTTTTATTCGCCAGGTTCCAGATTTTCACGGTGTTGTCGTGACTGGCGGAAGCTAGGGTTTTGCCGTCAGGACTGAAACTGACGCTGGTGACGATATCGCGGTGGCCGGATAAAATGCCGTGAAGCGAAGCTATCCCGTAGGGAATCGCACTTTTGTCGTTATCTACTTGCCAAATTCTAATTGTGCGATCGGCACAACCAGTAGCGATCGTTTTCCCATCGGGACTAAAACTAACACTCGTGACGCTATCCGGGTGATTGAAAGTTTTTAATAACTTACCTTCTTTGGTCCACAATTTAACAGTTTTGTCAGCACTTGCCGAAGCAACTGAATTGCCGTCGGGACTGACACTCACATCCAAAACAAACTTGCTGTGCTGCTCGAAACGGTTGCGTTCTTGCACCCCGGAAACTGCTTGTCTGAGTCTTTCAGCAATTTGATTTTTAGTGTCCACAGGCAGCGCTGTACTTTTCTGAGAATCACGGCCGATTTTGATACTATTTCCCAACACTCCTAATTGATTTTTTTCATTAGAAAGCACTAAAGCTTCCGATGCCGAATTTAGGGCATCTGTCCGACTTTTTTCTGCTTCTTGCCGCGCGCTTTCTGCTAGTTTCGCTTGCTCGAATGCCATCGCCGAAACACCTCCGAGTACAAGCACTCCTAGAACCGCCGCCCGCAATTGCCATCTCCGAGTTTGGTAAAGTTGAGCTTCCGCTTGGTACTGTTTGTCTCTAGCTTCCGACAGCAAAGCATCTTGCTCTCTGTCTTTGCGAATTTGTTCAATTTCATCTCGGTTAATTTGATTTTGCTTTCGCAGTTCCTCAAATTCTGCCTTTTGATCTAATTCTTGCTGCTGGCGAATGAAGCTAACTAAATAATCGTGAACGAGCTGATAAAGCTCAGCAGGCAGTTCCGTCCATCGAAAAACTAAACCAGAGCTTACTAACAGCTCTAAGACTAAATCTAATTTGTCTGCTTCGGCAAAAGTAGCCAAATTGGAGGCTAATTCAGCGCGGGTTTTTAGGGGACGTATCTCCTCTTCATCTGTTAGAAAATACAAAACTCGGCGGGCGGCCACTTCATTTTCCGGACCGCAATCTTTGATAACTTCTTCAAGAAACCTTTCGACTAATTTTTGTTGCGGATTGTTTCCTAGTTCCTGATATTGAGTTAAAGTTCTAATGTCCTCTTGTTGCAGTTGAGCGCCGACAAGTTGTAGTTCGATCGGGCGGACTTCTCCCAATTCTCCAGCTAGATCTTTGACTAATTCTTCGATCAGATCCGGTTCTAAGTAAAACTGCGCTCGTTCAGTTAATGTGCGAATTACCGATCGCGCATCGACCAGCGAAAAATTTCCCAAATAAAACAGAATATTTTTGCTGAGAATGTCCTCCAAAATATCATTGTTAACGAATCCTGTCTGGTTTTTGGGTCGGGAAAATTCTAGCAAATAGTGCAGGTAATCTTCCCGCAAACACAGGACGACTTTTAAATATTTTATTTTCAAGCATTCCCGCAAAAAATCAAAAAATATTTGTCTTTCCGCTGGCTCTTTCCACACGAAAAAAAATTCTTCAAATTGGTCAAATATCAGAACTGTCACTAAATGTTCGGAATTTATTTGCAGCTCGTTGAGAATATTTTCGTATTCGATCGCCTGTTGTTGTATGATTAATTCTACTGGCTGTGACTGCTCCGTTTTATCCTCATTATTCCCAGTCGAGCCACCCTGAAACCCCGAAATAAGATTTCCCTGGACTGAGCTTGGTTCTACGGTCAAATCTACCGGAAAAATTTCTGGTACTGCTTCGGCAATTTCCGGATCGAATATTTCAGCTTTCCCAGCAGATAGCTGTCTGGTCAATTCCCGCGGCCAGTTGTTATAAACTTGCAGCACTACGGGCAAAACAGTCCGCATTTCTATTTTTTTTTGTTTGAGAGCTGGTACTAATCCTCCCGTGACTATTGAACTTTTGCCAACTCCAGACTGACCGTAAATTACTGTCAGTTTGTCGGGGGTATTGTTCATCCTATATATCAAGCGGTTGAGGTCTTGCTCTCTGCCGGAAGCTGTAATTTCGTCAGCAATAGTAGCCGCGTTTGCAACAGTTTCGGCGACGGAATTAACCGCTTCTCTGTGCGGCTGCAATTTTCCGGCTCCAATAAAAGCTCGGAACCGATACGTGTGTTCCACCGCTCGGTAATCTTGCTTAATTTGAAATGCTTCGAGATATTCTCCCCGCTGAAAATATAGAGATCGCAGCATTTCTAAAACCCGCAAATACAGTTGCGGGTTGTAGCAAGGTTCCGTTTCTAAGCGAGCAAGCTCTAAATGTGCGATCGCCTCCTGCACCTCACCCAACTGACTCTGAGCCTCTGCTAAAATTAACAGATATAAGCCTAGATGCTGCGACTTTACAGGGGTTCCCTGTCCCGTAGCTTCTAAATTTGAGTTGAGAACGTCTAGAGCGATTAAACCCCATTCTTTCGCCCCTTTCCAGTTTTTTTGCTCTAAGGCTACTCTAGCCAAAAAGCCGTAATCTTGAGCCAAATTAACTGCTAAACTTTTCATATTTTCATGTAACCTCCGAGCTTTGATAGCTAAATTCCAGAGTGCATCCCAATCTTCTAAATGCTGCAATACTTCGCCAAGTTGATTGATGAATATACCAACGGCATCCGGCCGTCCCGCCCGTTCTAAAATATCTATACATTCCTGAAAATAATTTTTCGCCTCCGTCCAGTAAGGACGGTTGCCGCTGCGGTGTTGTTCTGCTTGGAAGCGGTAACAAAGACCGATGTGGAATAGGATAATTCCCTCTAGCACTGGTGCAGGGTGAACGGTAAATAACAAATTGCTAAATTCTGTTTTGGACCCAAGAAATGCTACTTGATGCTTCCAAAAGTTGAGACTTTTTTGATACAATTCCAGAGCAGCCGGGATACGGTGACAAGCATATTCGTGCCGACCGCGAATAAATTGCAAACTCGCTTCAATAGCTGGTTCTAACCTGATATTGCAAGTTTGCAAGTCTTGGCTAGCCGACTCTAATTCAGTCAAAGAATTGGCTCCGAGAATGGCAGAATTACTTAAACGCCAATTGCCGCTTTCTAAAATGTTGGAGAAAAGGCGATCGGCACTTTTGCCCAGGAATTCCACCAAGTCGTCGGGGCCAATCACAAATTCAACACTTGTCGTCCAAGTTTCGATATCTGTTACTAACCGAATTAGTTTTTTTAATATTTTGTCTGTCACCCACAGCACCACCGGGAAGGGAAAATTATTCCGAAATTCTTCCCTCACGTAGTTGGTAGAAGTTAGCACCCGATCGATCGCACTTACCGATTCCAATCCAAACACCATTAAAGCTGGCGGATGGCTGCAGGAAAGTTTGGTTTCTATCGTCGTGTAAAGAGTTTTAACAGATGACGGCAGGACAATTTCTCGAATCTCGATCCCCGACTCCTCCCGCAATTGCCGTACAATTTCCTCTCTCATCGCACTGTAATTGCACCGCACCAAAATCAGCGAAAATTGCCCCTGAGACATTCTCAGAGTCCGGGTGAGAGTTTGCAGCGAACTTGTGTTTTGCTGTGCTGCTGTGTCTTGCTGGCAGTGCGAATTAAGCATAATTAATATTGGAAAGATTTTCTCAGGATAGGTGCTGTCAACTGTCGAAAAAAGGGAGTTCGGTAACGGATTGATTAACGGATGTAACGGATGGCAGTTCGGCAACGGATTTTTTAACGGATGTAACGGATGGAACGAATCGACGACAGGGGAAGTGCAATTAAGAACTTCCTCACCGTTTTAGCGGCTGCTCCAAGTTTACTTTTACCCGTTTTTACGTTGGCAAATCACTGCGAAGAACCCTAGGATTAATTTTATTTTTGCTCTTGTGGGTGATTTCCAATCACTGGCAACTATCAATTAGTTAAGTTTATTTCGGCCTGCATACTTATTATGTTAACCGATCGCATTAAAGCATACCCAAAAAAATACATACTCTGTTATTCGCATATTCCCAGCAAAATCAACCGGATTTTACTTAAATCTTGATCGTTGCTCAAATTCTACCCAGCAAAAGAGTCTTTGTTTGCATGGCTCCGAGCCATCGCCCAAATTGCACAAATCCGATTCAGTTATTCGCATATCGCTGAAATCCGGCATTCCTTGCTTGACTGACCCCTTGCAGCACTGAGATAAACGATGGGCGGTGGCTCATCAATTACAGCTTGAAGATTTTTTGTCATAAATTTACTAATCTCCATATCTAAAGTAGCTGCAAAATCAGGTTCATCCCAATCCTCGCTTTCTTCAATGCTGATTGTTGTTGGGATCCCAATATCAACATCTAGCTCATCGCCAAAATCCGAAACTTTCTTAATTGGATCTATTTTCTGACCGGGATCGGCGGCTAAAGCTTGAGTTGTATTGGCTATTAGTACGATCGGCAGTGCTACTATGGCACTTATTGTTTGTCGCGCCGTGATTTTCCTCATGGTATCCTCCTGATATAAACTAAACTTTGGTGCTGCTATACATTCAACATCCGCCGCTACTTTAGAGCGCTGTGAGTCGATTTTAGATTTTAGATTTTAGATTTACTCCATAGATGAATCTGAGAGCTTGAACTAGGGTCTAAAATTGTGGGCTACTTACCTCTGTGACAGTTCACAAGTATCCGTTTTTGAGCAGAGTCATTAATTAATAGTGGCTTGTTTTTCCACAGGATCTAACCTTATCTGTGACTTTTCGCGGCAAGTTTGCTTAACTGAGCATATCCGGTCAACTGTTTGCGTTTCTATTTACTACGTGAAAACTCTTAAACAGTCAGGTTTTCCCGTTAAGTAATTCTCCAGCCTTTGCGAGTGTTCATCTCAGACTCAAAGCAAAGTGGGTGAGAAGTTCGATCGCACACCAGTTTTCGCACTCCCGCGCTGCCACCAGCAAGCTGATGTGCCGTACCACAGTCGCCGGATATCTGTCAATACTTATATCTTAACATTTCTACGTTTTTGGATGATTTTCGTTACCAGGCTCTTCCTGGTAACGCCACTCGACGAGGCAGAGCCTCCAGCCAAGTCGAAAGGGGTCCTATTTCGTCAAGCCGTGTTCGAGAGCGAAGCGAACCAACTCAGTACGGCTGTTAGTACCCGTCTTGCTGAACAAACGGCTGACGTACTTTTCCACATTACGCACGCTAGTTTCCAAGCGGCGGGCAATTTCCTTATTCATCAAACCTTGAGCAACCAAATCCAAAACACTTTGTTCTCGCGGAGTCAAATCAATTTTAATCGGGGAAGGACTTTGGGCGATCGAACTCCGCCCACTCAGCAAAGACTCAATTCTCGCCATTTGGCTTGTCAAAGCAGCAATATCTGGACTTTCAGCATTTTCGCTCGTCTCCTTAGCAGCCGCGCGGCGGGCCAGCAAATTGGTTACTATTGCTACTAATTCGTCAGGATCGAAGGGCTTAGAAAGATAAGCATCGCAGCCTGCTTGATAGCCTTGAATACGATCGCTCGTCATCCCCTTAGCCGTCAAAAACACCACCGGCAAAGACTTATAGCGAGGATCTTCCCGCACTTGCTTGAGAAATTGATAACCGTCCACCTGGGGCATCATAATGTCTGAAATCACCAAATCGGGATTGTACTGCTGCAAAAGTTCCCAGCCGTCGCGAGCATTACTGGCAACCTCAACCGCAAAATCGCTATCTTCCAAATAAGCTTGTACTGCTTCCCGCAAGCCCGGTTCATCATCTACCAATAATAATCGTGCTGACATAGTTTTTACCCTTACGCTTTACCACTATTTTTTAATTTAGCCGAATTTAACTCTTCTTGTCACTCCATCCATCCAAGGAACTAAAAAAATTGTTGTTTAACTCAAGAGTTTTGAGTTAGGTTTTGATCTAACGATTAAAAAGTTCTTAAATCTTTAATTCAAAACTCGAAACTCAAAACTCAAAATTATTGTTGAACCCTTCAACTTAAACTTTTGAACGATCGGTCAAAATTTCATAACCAGTTTCCGTCACCAACACAGTATGCTCAAACTGAGCCGACATAGCATTGTCAACCGTTACAGCAGTCCACTTGTCAGAAAGCGTCCGAGTGTACTTAGAACCCGCATTTAGAATCGGTTCGATCGCCAATGTCATGCCTGCTCGCAATTTCACGTTCGGCATTTCCCGCGTGCGGAAATTGAAAACCGACGGTTCCTCGTGCAAATTTCGCCCGACACCGTGGCCGGTAAACTCCTCAACGACGCTAAAACCGTTGCTTTTGACATGATCTTCGATCGCACCAGCCAGATCGAGCAAATAAGCTCCAGCCTTCACTTGTTCGATGCCTTTGTAGAGAGCTTCTTCTGCGACTCGGATTAATTTTGCCGATTCGGGAGTCACTTCCACAACTGCGATCGTAATGCAAGAATCGCCGTGAAAACCTTGATAATATGCCCCAGTATCTACCTTGAGAACATCTCCTGCCCGAATTACTTTTTTGGGACTGGGTATGCCGTGAACAACTTCGTTATTAATGCTAGAGCAAATCGATCCTGTGAAACCGTGATAGCCTTTAAAGCTGGGAGTTGCACCCATTTCGCGGATGCGTCTTTCGGCATAAGCATCCAAATCGGCAGTAGTCATTCCCGGTTTTACCATTAAGGAAATTTCTTTGAGTACCGTTCCAACGATTTTCCCTGCCTGTCGCATAATTTCGATTTCGCGTTCCGACTTAATTTCAATGCCTCGACGCTGTTTTTTGACTTGTGGTGCTTGAGTAGGACCAGAAAGCAGACTGCTAAAAATATTCATGTATTGATTGGCGGGTAATTTTGTACTTTGACGGCAGGTTGAAGCAAAAAACGGCAAATATCCAGTTTTTTGTGGAAAAACGAGTGTCTTGTTCCGAACTGTCGATCGCTTGTCCTTTAAGCTAGCTTAATATTTTTCTCACTAATCGGCACGGGATTGGGGGGTCAACAAAGCGGTTTTAACCGCCGAGTCTGTCGGTTCAGGATTCCCGAGCATTCCTGTGAGGTTAGCAATTGCGGCAATTAACTTAGTTATGTCAACTGGTTTAGATAAGTGCATCTGGAAACCAGCTTCCAGCGCTTGCTTGCGCTCTTCCTCTCTGGCGTAGGCCGTCAGAGCGATCGCAGGCATCTTTCCACCCCTGAGCACTTCCATTTCTCTCACGCGCGCGATCAACTCGTAGCCGTCTGCTTGCGGCATTCCAATGTCGCTCAGCAGCAGATCCGGCCAATAACTCTCCAGTGCAGCTACAGCCCCGGCTACCGATGCCGCCGATCGCACGATAGCTCCTTCGTCCTCGAGTAAAGCAATCAAAAACTCCCGCGTGTCATCGTCATCATCCACCACCAGCAATTGCAAATTAGTCAGAGTGGGGAGAACCTCTGTCGCGTCATTGAGCGGCGACCAAGCATCCCCTGCACCTTGGGTCTTCCTTTGTGCCACAGGTAAAGCCACCGTAAATTTCGCACCCACGCCCGGATTATTCTCTGCATACACCTTACCGCCGTGCAGTTCCACCAAGTGACGGACGATCGCCAATCCCAGGCCCAAACCCCCGTAAGACCTAGTTGTGCTGCTATCAGCTTGGCGGAAGCGATCGAAAACATAAGGCAAAAAATCAGGAGCGATACCAATGCCGCTATCAATTATCTCAATTTGAGCCTCATCGCCAACTGACTCTAACCGCACCTCTACTTTACCCTCTTGGGGACTAAACTTAATCGCATTTGACAGCAAATTCCACACAATTTGCTGCAAGCGATCGAAATCGCCCATAACTTCACCTACATTTGGACTGCACGTTAATTCTAGGACTATTGATTTTTCCTCAGCTAGGGGCTGCAAGGAATCTATTGCCAAGTTGATGGCAGATTCTAACCGAATCGGATGCTTATTTAAATTTAGTTTCCCGCGCAGAATCCGCGAAACATCTAAAATATCTTCAATGAGTTGAGATTGAGATTTAGCATTACGCTCAATTGTTTCTAGGGCTTTCTCTATAGTATCTTGGTCAAATGTTTTGGTACGAAGCAGCCTAGACCAGCCGAGAATTGCATTTAAAGGAGTACGGAGCTCGTGAGAGAGAATAGCTAGAAATTCATCCTTCATCTGATTAGCTCTCTCAGCTTCTTGCCGCGCCACTTGTTCCCGGAGTAGTCTGCCGCGTTCTTCCTCTGCTTGCTTGCGGTCGGTGACATCTCTAACCGTGCCCACGTGACCGATCAGTTTTCCCAAATCTGAAAACATTGGTGACGACTGCACGTGAACCCAACGCACAGTTTCGCTACCAGCTAATCGAAACTCGTTAGAATATTCCTGACTTTCTTTAATCCACGCTAACCAATCTGCTACTACCCGATCGCGATCTTCTGGATGAACTTCCCGCTGCCAAACCTCGGCCAAACTTTCCTCCAAAGTTAACCCGCAAATCGCTTGACAACGCGGGTTGATGTAAGTACAGCGGCCTTCAACGTCAGCCAAGTAAATTCCTAGTGGCGAACAAGCACACAAAGTGCGAAACCGCTCTTCACTTTTACTTAGTTCACTATTAACAGCAGCTAACTGTGTTGCTTGCTGCTTCACCTCGACTGTTTTTTGGAACAATTCCACAAATACCTGCACCTTCGAGGTCAATATTTCCGGTTCTAAGGGTTTGAACAGGTAATCGACCGCACCCAGAGAATAACCTTTAAACACGTGGGTGTCATTACTGCTGAATGCTGTGATAAAAATAATCGGAGTCGCTCGCGATCGATCTCTAGAGCGAATCAATGTTGCTGTCTCAAATCCATCCATTCCCGGCATCTGCACATCAAGCAAAATTACTGCAAAATCTTCATTAAGCAGACATCTCAGAGCCTCCGCGCCCGAACTAGCTTGTACTAGATGATAAGAGGGACTGTTGAGGATAGCTTCTAGAGCTACCAAATTTTCTGGGCGATCGTCAACTAAAAGGACATTTACTCGATGGGGGGACTGCAGATTCATAATTTTTTTAATCTTTCATTCTTAGCAAATTGACTAAACAGGGAGCGATTTTAGAGAGGGGTAAAATCCAGTCTACTTTAACATTTGCGATCGCCGACGCTGGCATGGTCGGGCATAGAGCTGAAGCCGGTTCCTCCACGAATGTCAATCCTCCCTCAGCTTTAATTTTTGCCAGCCCTTTACTGCCATCCGAATTAGCTCCCGTTAAAATTATGCCGATAACTTTCTCCCCAAAGGCATCCGCAGCCGACTCAAACAGCACATCGATTGAGGGCCGCGCGTAGCAGACAGGAGCCTCAGTTGATAGTGCAAATTTAGGAGTTCCGCGATTGCGGATTGGGGAGTTTGAATTATGGATTGACTCCACTGCCACGCTCCCCCATTCTGTAAATTCGTTTTCATACAGGATAAACTCCTCGTCAGAGGGCGATTCTATTAGCAAGTGATAGTCAGCAGGAGCCAAGTAAACCCGTCCAGGTACGATCTCCTCTTTGTCTTGGGCCTCTGTGACTTGGAGAGAGCTTTGCTTTTGTAAAAAATAAGTAAGCCTATTCTGAGAACTCTTATGGCGGTGTTGGACAATAACTACAGGCAAAGGAAAGCTTTGTGGCAAATCTGCCAGCAGAAGAGTCAGAGCCTCTAGCCCTCCCAAAGACGTGCCCACAACCACTATTTCAAAATTTTTTTTATTTAATCCTCCGGTAGAGTTTATCACTACTTTCAATGGGTTCATAGTATTTTTCATAAGGTGTAAAAGTCAGAGACTCCTGATGTCCTAGTCCTAAAACTCCAAACATTCCCAGGCTCTCATAAAAAAGCTTGTGTACCCGCTCTTGGAGGTGTGAATTGAAATAAATCATCACATTACGGCATAAAATAACATTAAATTCATTAAAAGAATTATCCGTTGCTAGGTTGTGGTGAGCAAAGACAATATTATCTTTAAGTGAAGAGCGAAAAATCGCATTTTCATAGGCAGCAGTGTAATACTCAGAAAACGCTTTCTTGCCCCCCGCTTGGTGGTATAGTTGCGTATATTCTTGCATTTGTTTCAGCGGGAATATCCCTGTTTTGGCTGTTTTCAAAACTAATTCATTCATGTCCGTAGCGTAAATACGACAACGGTCATACAGTCCTTCTTCTTGCAGCAAGATTGCCATAGAATAGACTTCTTCTCCCGTTGAGCATCCAGCGTGCCAAATCCGAATAAAAGGATAAGTACGCAACAGCGGCACCACTTTATTTCTGAAACTAATGTAAAAACTGGGATCGCGAAACATCGCCGTTACATTGACAGAAATGTCTAGGAGTAAACGATCTAAGTAAGCAGGATTGTGAAGTACCTTTTCCTGAAGTGCAGAGACAGTGGTGAGCCGTTCCGAGCGAATAGTGTTCCAAATACGGCGCTTGAGAGAGGCAAAAGCATAATTGCGAAAATCAAATCCGTAATAGCGAAACATTCCCTCTAGTAGGAGTTGAATTTCGATTGTTTCAAGTTCATGGCTTTCGGGCATTTTTAATGACTAATTGGTTATTGGGCATTTTTGACTGTTAACTGCTGACTGTTGACTGCTGACTAATGACAACTAACAACTGCCAACAGTCAACTTCCAAGTGAACAACTGACTTCATTATCGATAAAGCCAGACACGCAGCAGCGAGAGCAACTGTTCCGTATCAACAGGTTTGGTAATGTAGTCAGACGCACCAGCTTCGATACATTTTTCCCGATCGCCCTTCATCGCTTTCGCAGTCAGAGCAATCATTGGCAACGAAGCAAATTGAGGCATATTACGAATTGCTTGCATGGTTTCGTAACCGTCCATCTCTGGCATCATCACGTCCATCAACACAATATTTATCTCAGGCGTATTTTGCAATTTAGCAATGCCCTCTCTGCCATTCTCAGCATACACAACTTCCATTTTATGGCGCTCCAGCATACTTGTGAGGGCGAAAATATTCCGCATATCGTCGTCAACAATCAAGACTGTTTTGCCCGCCAGCGTCGAATCTGTTTGATACAATTGCTCTAGCATTTGGCGCTTTGGTTCGGGCAAATTTGCTTGCACTCGGTGCAAAAACAAAGCTGTTTCATCTAACAGGCGCTCAGGCGACCGCACATCTTTAACAATGATTGTTTCCGCCATGCGCTTGAGTTGAGTTTCTTCGGATCTTGTCAACTCTTTGCCCGTATAAATAATAAGTGGCAGACTTTTCAAAGTAGCCTCTTGCTTGATCTGCTCTATCAGTTCAAAACCAGTCATATCTGGTAGTCCCAAATCGAGTACAACGCAGTCAAAATGCCCCGATTTCAAAATTTCTAGCGCCTCTGCACCACTCCCCACAGCCGTGGTAGAAACATCGTGATTACCGATTAAATCCACAATACCTAGACGCTGTGTTTCGTCGTCTTCCACGACTAGCAAATTCTTCACTGGTCGCTCCACAAACCCCTTAATATCAGTCAAAGCTTTGCTCAATGCTTCGCGACTGACAGGCTTTTGTAAGTAAGCGATCGCCCCTAACTGCAAACTGCGCTGCCGCCCTTCTTCAACTGATACAATGTGAACCGGAATGTGGCGCGTACTTGGGTCGTGCTTCAAGCGATCGAGCACTGTCCAGCCATCCATCACAGGCAAATTTAGATCCAGCATAATCGCAGTTGGCTTGAACTCTCGAGCCATCGCCAAACCGATATCGCTCCGCAAAGCCACCAAACCTTTAAAACCCTGTTCCTGCGCCATATCCAGCAGAATCCGAGCAAAGTTTACATCATCTTCAATAATCAACAGCACGCGATCGTCACTCTCAATATTTTCTCGATCATCAAAGATTAAAGGTGAGGGGTAAGGTGCGATCGGCAAGTGGAAATTCGGCAAAGGAAGTGCGGGAGAATTAGCAGGGGGTAATTGAGGCGTTTGCTTGCCCGTTCCCGAACCCGTATCATTCATTATGCGCGATTCTTGGTAAGTTTGTGGCAGATAAAGCGTGAACTTACTACCCTCACCAGGATGACTTGTCAATTTAATTTCTCCACCTAACAAATTAGCGATTTCTCTACTAATTGACAAACCCAAACCCGTGCCCCCGTATTTGCGGCTAGTGCTACCATCTGCTTGTTGAAAAGCCTCAAAAATAACCCTGTGTTTTTCAGCAGAAATCCCTATCCCGGTATCGCTAACTGAGAAAGCCAAAACAGTAGGGGAACTCCTTAAACTTTCTATCTCTAAACTCCACCCTTCCCGCACTACTTCGGCACGCAATTTCACCTCCCCTCGCTCTGTAAACTTAAACGCATTAGAGAGGAGATTCTTCAAAACTTGTTGCAGCCGTTTAGCATCAGTATAGAGACCTTTTGGCAACCCAGCCTCAAGCTCTATTTTAAAACTCAACTTCTTATCCTGGGCGATTTGGCGGAAAGTCCGATCCAAATGATCTCGCAAGTCCGTAAACAACACTTGCTCAATTTCCACCGACATCGTGCCCGATTCAATCTTAGCGAGATCCAAGATGTCATTAATCAGCCCCAGCAAATCATTTCCCGCGGAGTAAATTGTGCGCGTGTATTCAACTTGCTTCAGAGTCAAATTGCCTTCAGTATTGTCAGAAAGCAATCGAGCCAGAATCAACAGCGAATTTAGCGGAGTTCGCAACTCGTGAGACATATTTGCCAGAAACTCCGACTTATACTTAGAAGTTAGAGCCAACTGTTCTGCTCTTTCTTCCAACAACCCCCTCGCCTGTTCGATATCTCGGTTTTTCCGCTCCACTTCCTTATTTTGCAGCGCTAGCAATTCAGCTTGTTCTTCTAGTTCTTCATTCGTTTGTTGCAACTCTTCCTGCTGACTCTTTAACAGTTCCTCAGATGCGCGGAGTGACTGCGCTTGTTGTTCAAGACGCTTGTTAGTTTCCGTTAGTTCTTTTTGCTGAGTTTGTAACTCTTCGGCCAAAGACTGTGACTGTTTCAGCAACTCTTCAGTCCGCATACTCGCCGCAATTGTATTTAAGACAATGGCGATACTTTCTGTAAGTTGGTCGAGGAATGTCAAGTGTATTTCGCTGAATCGGCGGAACGAAGCTAACTCGATTACTGCCGTCACTTGTCCCTCAAATAATACGGGTAAAACCACCACATTCAGCGGCGTAGATTCTCCCAGTCCCGATCCAATTTTAACGTAGTTTTCCGGCACTTCGGTCAACAGTATCCGTTCTTTTTCCAGGGCGCACTGTCCTACCAAACCTTCGCCTAAATGGAATCTATTTCCTAACTGTTTGCGTTCGCGGTATGCGTAGGTACTTAACAGTTTGAGAAACGGATCGTGTTCGACAGATTCCATCATAAAGAAGACGCCATGCTGAGCAGAAACCAGCGGCGTCAATTCTGAGAGAATTAGTTTAGAAACAGTTTCTAAATCCCGCTGACCTTGTAGCATTCGAGTAAACTTAGCAAGGTTTGTTTTCAGCCAATCTTGCTCAGTATTTTTCTGCGTAGTCTCCCGGAGATTGGCGATCATCTGGTTAATGTTGTCCTTAACAATGGCAACTTCTCCTTCCGTGGCCACGGAAATTGACCTCGTTAAATCGCCTCTGGTAACAGCAATTGCTACTTCTGCGATCGCCCGCAACTGAGTAGTCAAATTCGCCGCCAATTCATTCACATTATCCGTCAAATCTCGCCAGGTTCCCGCCGCGCCCGGAACCTTCGCCTGGCCGCCCAATTTCCCTTCAATTCCCACCTCCCGCGCCACAGTAGTAACTTGATCGGCAAACGTCGCGAGCGTATCAATCATCTCATTAATCGTATCTGCCAGAGTCGCAATTTCTCCCTTAGCTTCCAGCATTAATTTGCGCTTCAAATCGCCATTCGCCACCGCCGTCACAACCTTAGCAATACCCCGCACTTGCGCTGTCAAATTCCCCGCCATCGAGTTTACGTTGTCGGTTAAATCTTTCCAAGTTCCCGCAACTCCTTTCACCTCAGCTTGACCGCCCAATTTACCCTCAGTTCCCACCTCCCGCGCCACCCGCGTTACCTCAGAAGCGAAGGAATTAAGCTGATCCACCATCACGTTAATAGTGTCTTTCAACTCCAGAATTTCGCCTTTAACATCGACGGTGATTTTCTTAGACAAATCGCCATTTGCCACCGCTTTCGTCACTTCCGCAATATTCCGCACCTGCGCTGTCAAATTCCCCGCCATCAAGTTAACATTATCGGTTAAATCTTTCCACGTTCCCCCTACACCCCGCACGTAAGCTTGCACACCTAATTTACCTTCCGTTCCTACTTCCCTAGCAACTCTGGTTACTTCAGATGCGAAGGAACTCAACTGATCCACCATGATGTTAATGGTGTTTTTCAGTTCTAGAATTTCGCCTTTAACATCTACTGTAATTTTTTTAGATAAATCGCCATTTGCCACCGCCGTTGTCACTTCGGCAATGTTACGCACTTGGGCTGTTAAATTCCCCGCCATCGAGTTAACTGAATCCGTTAAATCTTTCCAAGTTCCCGCAACTCCTTTAACTTCAGCTTGCACGCCTAATTTCCCTTCGGTTCCCACTTCCCTCGCAACCCTAGTTACTTCCGAAGCGAAGGAATTTAACTGATCCACCATCGTGTTGACGGTGTTTTTTAACTCCAAAATTTCACCCTTAACATCTACAGTAATTTTCTTCGACAAGTCGCCATTTGCCACAGCAGTAGTAACAGCCGCAATATTCCGTACTTGTTCGGTTAAACTCCCCGCCATAAAATTAACTGAATCTGTTAAATCCTTCCAAGTTCCTGCTACGCCTCGGACATCCGCTTGACCGCCGAGTTTACCTTCGGAGCCCACTTCTCTCGCCACCCGCGTTACTTCAGATGCGAAGGAATTAAGCTGATCCACCATCACGTTAATGGTGTTTTTCAGTTCTAAAATTTCTCCTTTAACCTGTACCGTAATTTTTTTAGATAAGTCACCGTTAGCAACAGCAGTCGTCACCTCAGCAATGTTGCGGACTTGTGCTGTTAAATTCCCGGCCATTGAGTTAACTGAATCCGTTAAATCTTTCCAGGTTCCTGCTACTTCCTGCACTTCAGCTTGCACGCCTAATTTCCCTTCCGTTCCCACTTCCCTAGCAACCCTGGTTACTTCAGATGCGAAGGAATTTAACTGGTCTACCATCGTGTTGACGGTATTTTTGAGTTCGAGAATTTCCCCTTTAACATCTACGGTAATTTTCTTAGATAAATCGCCCTTGGCCACAGCGGTTGTCACTTCAGCGATGTTCCGCACTTGTGCTGTCAAACTGCCTGCCATGAAGTTAACGCTATCCGTTAAATCCTTCCAAGTTCCGGCAACTCCTTTAACTTCTGCTTGACCGCCGAGTTTGCCTTCGGAACCCACTTCTCTTGCCACCCGCGTTACTTCAGAAGCGAAGGAATTTAACTGATCAACCATGATGTTAATCGTGTTTTTTAACTCCAGAATTTCACCTTTAACATCTACTGTAATTTTTTTAGATAAGTCACCATTTGCCACAGCCGTCGTCACGTCGGCAATGTTCCGTACTTGTGCGGTAAGATTGCCAGCCATTGAATTAACTGAATCCGTTAAATCTTTCCAGGTTCCTGCAACTCCCCGCACTTCAGCTTGCACCCCTAATTTGCCTTCGGTTCCTACTTCTCTCGCCACCCGCGTTACTTCAGATGCGAAGGAACTCAACTGATCCACCATGATGTTAATCGTGTTTTTCAGTTCGAGAATTTCACCTTTTACATCTACTGTAATTTTTTTGGATAAATCGCCATTTGCCACCGCCGTTGTCACTTCGGCAATGTTACGCACTTGTGCTGTTAAATTCCCTGCCATCGAGTTAACTGAATCCGTTAAATCTTTCCAGGTTCCGGCAACTCCTTTAACTTCAGCTTGCACGCCTAATTTCCCTTCGGTTCCTACTTCCCTAGCCACCCGCGTTACTTCCGACGCAAAGGAACTCAACTGGTCAACCATTGTGTTAACAATTTGCGCTGTTTGGAGGAATTCTCCTTTGAGGGGTCTGTCTTCTATTTCTAAGGCGATAGTTTGCGATAAATCTCCTTTTGCTACGGCCCGAATTACTCTGGCGGTTTCAGAGGTTGGTTGCACTAAATCTGTAATTAGGGTATTGACAGAGTTTACGCTAGCTGCCCATGACCCCTCGGCGCTGCCGATGGTGGCCCGCTGGGCGATTTTGCCTTCTTTACCGACAACTGTGCCGATCCGCTCGAGTTCGGCCGCCATTCTCTCATTGAGATCGATAATGTCGTTAAGTTCGTCAGCAATTTTCCCCGCTAGACCCGTCTGGTCTATGGGCATCCGAACTGAAAAGTCCCCTTTTTTGACTGCTACTAAGGTTCTGAGTAACTGTTTGGCATAAGCATTATTGGAATTGGGGCTTGTTATCTGTGCAGTTGACATGACCGTTACCTTTGACGAGTTTGAAGGGGAAGCGGGGAATATTTTTGAGATTATTGATATTATCCGACTAAAGCAGTGTCTGATTGCTTCTGTCGAAAGATGGATGACAAATAGCTGATAAACAGCTATTTTGTTATTGGTTATTTTATACTGGTTCGCAGGCTCTTCTTGGTAACCAGTTAATTGTCGGGTGTCAGGAACAAGCCCGAAAGCCTGTTCCACCCTGTTCTACAAAGAGTGAATTTTATTGTAGGGCGGGCAGGATGCCAGCGCTACAGATTACCAACTGCGATTATTTCCAATTTTGCCACGAACTATTGAAAATAGAAGTACCCGGAAAGGCGATCGGATTGGCATTTTGTTGCAATCGCAACTGCAACACTTCTAAGTTTGGCTCGCGGGACGGCAATTCGTCCACTAATTCATAAGGTAGAATCCCCTTTTCCAAGGAAAAAGCAGCCGTAACTCCCGCCGCGGCACCTGCAGACCATTCAAAAGAATGCACTCGATAAGCAGCGGCCGCTGTGTGGCTAACAGCAATACTTTTACCTGCCACTAACATATTGTCAATTTTCTGGGGAATCATTGCCCGCAGCGGAATTTGGAAGGGATAAGCTTGCCCTTGAGCTTTGCGAGTACCTTCCCGTTCGGTATTTCCCGGTGCTTCCGGCGGACTGTTGGTCATGCAGGGGTGAAAGTCGATCGCATAATGACCGATACCCACAGAATCAGGATAAATCGTAGCGCGCGATCGCGATTTTGTATCCTCAACAGATTGACTTCCCACAGCCAAAGCAGGCGCATTCAAACCACCCACAGCCAACCACAAATTGCGATACTCTTCCTCAGACAAATTTTGGCGGTAAAAATCAGCCGTAAAGTCAGTGCGAGACATATCAACTTCCCACACCGTAAAACCTTGAGGCTGATTGAAACTCGGCCGCCCAATAATGCGCCGGCCCTCCCGCATATAAGGATATTTAGAAAGTCCGTGTACTGTCCCCATCGGCGAATCCAACCCGCTCAAAAAACGATTGTTTGGATTAGGCTTTTTGACTCCTTCTCCTAGCTGCGAGTCAGTAGTTCCTGTTACCAGCCAGTAGAAAAATCCTTTGGCATTTTCCTCTCCCTTTCGCAAAGTTTCCGTTCGCAAACCGCCCATCCATCCCCCCGGTTGCAGTTGACCTGCTTCTTCCAACTGCTCGCGAGAATAAATTAAATTATCCTGGGCAGAACCGGGACGATAGTCATTGCCCCAAGTCCAGTTTTGCATCGAAATATCCCCCGGATAAATCGGAAATTGCTTCGGGTCTGAAGGTCGCTTTTGATCCGGTCTCATGCTCCTGATTTGGCGGTAGGTGAAAACTAAGGGAAAGCTCGCCAATCTCTGCAATTCGTAGCTGTAGTAAGGAGCGTATTGTTGATAAAAAGACGGCACTTGATGCTGCTGCGGTTCCTTCGTTGCCTGCATCGCAAAGGTGTAGGTAAAACCTTGAGTGCAGTAAGGATCGCCGGTTGCGCTGGGGGAAGAAGGTTCGAGAGGGGAACGCGGGTCAATTCCGAGGCGGTAGGGAACATCGGCAAGTCCGATCAATTCGCCTGTTTCAGTGGCATCTACAACGTACCAATCAGCACCTTTAGGTTGAGAATTTGACTGGTTAGGTGGTTTAGGAATAAACCGAATAATAGTTTTGTTAAATCTCGGAGAATTTTCGTAGCGATAGGCTTCTTCGATAGTTTGAGAAAGAGTTTCGGTGTTGAGTGATGGCGTGTTGGTGGCGGGTTTGTGTTGAATGGCGATCGCACTTTTAATTTGTTGGCCCCCAACCGCATTCCCCGGCACAGCAGGAGTAATTGCTAGTTCTTTAATAACCGTATTGGGAAACCATTTCAGCGTGCCTTTGCCTTTTCTAGCTGCATCCTGCAAGATGTTAAATAGAATTTTGTGACCGTCGTAGGGCATGAAACACGAATAGCTAACCCAACAGCCTCCGGGATTTAGCCGGCCGTAATGTTCCTCGATCCGCCCCCGCAATTCGAGGTAGCCACGGGGGTAAAATAAGAGCGATCGCTGAGTCTCTCTTTCATCGAGTGCGGAAGTTCCCTGGGAGGAAATTTGACCGCCTACCCAGTCAGTAATTTCAGTAAGGCAAACTGTGCGCCCCGCCAGTAAACCTTCGTAAGCGGTAGCAGCGCCTGCGAGCCCGCCGCCTGCTACTAGAATGTCGCAAGTTTCTGCATTGTCTGGATTGCGCGGAGGTGCGGCAAATACTGGCGAAATGCTCCCAATCGCGGAAATGATGCCGAGGGTGAGGCTAAGGATCGATCGACTTTTGAGCAAAAATAGATAGTGTCTAAGTTTCATCAGAGATTGTGGAATTAATTTTGACATAGCACGAAAAACACTCATGCCATCTAAATGTTTATTTTGCAGTATACTGGTATTTCGCGGTGTTGTCAGGGAAAACTTTTTTAGATAAGAGGCATTAATACCAGCAACAACTATTGAACAGTCGGCTCTACCTTATGCTCAAAATCGTCAAATTTTTTAGATCATTGATTCCTTTTGAGAGTTTAACAATTACCACCAGTTTAACTTTTTCGGAAGTTTTACGCAGGTTGGATGAAGTTGTTACTCCTCCCAAAGTTTTTAGAATAATTATACCCTTTGGTCCGCCACTTCCCAAACCTTATGAAGGAACAATTTCTGGCAAAACATTCAAAATTAATCGCATCATCATCGGTCGAAATTTATTGTTCCCAATTATAGAAGGAGATATACACACTCAACAGTTCGGTTGTTCCATCAAAATTAGGATGACTTTACATAAAATAGTCATAGGACTTCTGATTCTTTGGCTGTGGACAACTGGCAGTATTGGAATGTTTTCTTTATTTGCTTGGTTAGTCGAACCCTCTGTGGGAGCAATATTTTTACCAATTTTAGGAATGTTTATTTTTGGTTGGCTTTTATGCTTAATTCCATTTAAAATAGAAGCAAAAGCAGCTACAAAATTTTTGTCTATTCTCTTAACCTAAAGTAATTTGTCACAGCCATATTTTAGCTGTATTATTAAAAATAATTTAGGTTCATCGATCGTCAGCGACGGTAAAAAAACTCCAAATTTATGCGTCAAAACCAACTAAAACAAAAAATTAAACAAGGCGAAACCGTCCTCGGTTTATTTATGAACTGCGCTTATCCCGCATTCATGGAAATATGCGGTCACGCTGGATTCGATTTCGCCGTTATCGATATGGAACACGGCCCCCTGAACCCGCTTGCTGCTGAAGATTTGTGTCGCGCCGCCGACTGCACTGGAATTGCACCGATTATTCGCGTCCGCAAAAACGACGGGCCGCAAATTCAACGAGCTCTCGATATCGGCAGTGCAGGCGTTCAAGTACCTCAAATTGAAAGCAAAATCGATGCTGAAACCGCTGTCAAAAGCGCTAAATACAGTCCTCTGGGTACGCGAGGCCTTTCCTTCGCTACGCGGGCAGGACTTTACACCGCTGCAGGTACAAATATCACCGATCGACTCAACGAAGAATCCTTAGTTGTGATTCATGTCGAAGGCAAAGGCGGCATCGACAACCTGGCGGAAATTGTTACTGTGCCAGAGGTGGACGTGATTTTTCTGGGGCCTTACGATCTGTCACAGTCGATCGGCATTCCCGGCCAAGTCCGCGATCCCCGAGTCATCGACATGATGCAGGAGGCTGTGCAAACCATCCGCAAAGCAGGCAAAGCCGCCGGTACTTTTGCCGAAAACCCCGAAATCGCCCAGCAGTGGATTGATGCTGGCGTTCAGTACGTCGCACTTGGGGTCGATGTTGCCGTTTTCCTGCGGGCCTGTCAGTCGCTGGTGAAAGCAGTCAATCGATTTTAGATTTTAGATTTTGGATTTTGGATTAAAAGAAGAACAAGCCCCCGGATTCATCTTGCAAGCTTTACGATATCTTTGCAATTTTTGTAGTGTCTTTTACGACACATACAAAAAACCTGCGCTAGAGTAGAAGCATACACCTCCTTAAGGCAAAACTGGGGAGGGGAGCAAGGCTTCAGGGAGAAATATCTATGAAAACGGTATTAGAATCCATTCATTTGGATTATGCCTTCATGTTTACTTTCAAAAAAGTAAACTCGATTAAGCTCGAAGGTTTCAAGGAATTCTTTGACGATATGCCTGTCGATCCGTATGTGAAAGGTAAGTATCGTTCGAGAAGATTGTCGCGGTTTGCCGTCAACGGAAATGAGTTAGTTAAGTTACCTCACGGCTATTTGTATCAAAGCAAAACATACAATCCGCTAGTGGGTGATATCAGGCGGGAATTTGCGGAATTGGACGATCGACTAATCGCCCTCGATAATTTCAAACAGATGATTTTTGCTTTTTTCGATTCCTGCAAAATTCACCCAGAAGCTGAAATCGGCATCCATCAAATCAGGACGACTTGTTCGGCGCACAATTTTGGCAACCCCGCACCGGAAGGCATTCACCAAGACGGTACTGACTTTATCGGGATTTTCTCGGTTGACAGAACTAATATTGTAGGCGGGGAAACGCATTTGTACTTGGCTAAAAAAGAGAAGCCTGTTTTTAATAAAATTCTGCATCCGGGAGAATTGCTGTTAGTTAACGACCATGAGTTTTTCCACTTTACTACGCCGATTAAACCGGAATCTGAAGGGGTGGGAACCAGGGATGTCTTTGTGCTGACTTCTCCGAGTTTGCTTTGCGATTGAGGAGAGTTGGGAAATTGGGCGGGGAGGATCGAGCGTGAGAGCTTTTATATGAGTGCGATCGTCCCCGCTCGCTACTAGAGATATAAGCTTTGCTAAGGGGAATTAGACATTTTCTAGGGCATTTAGGAGCGCAAACCCCCTAGCTCGCCAGGGAAAGAGATCTATGACCTAAAAATGCCTAAAACCCTTGGTATAACTAAATTCAAGCCCATTCGAGCTAAAAGTCTTTCTCGATTTGGGCTTGAAGCCATTTTAGCAGCAGTTTTTGTCTAAGTCTCGTTAACTCACATCTTGCACAATTGTCAATTACTTGTTTAGGAACAGGCTTTCCGGCCTGTTCCACAAAAAAACTCATTCTTTGTGGAACGGGCCGAAGAGCCCGTTCTTGACAATGGTGCAACATCTGAGGTTAATCAGAGCAGAAGAACAGATTGATAATTGGTACGAAATTCAACGGAATTTTTCTCTTCAGGTAGCCCGTGATTTCATTCTCAATTATCTGAATCAAAAAGTAGGTCTAAAAACTGAATATTAACGGCTCGCTAAGTGCAGCATTAATTGGACTTGTCGCATCTCAACAAATATCCGTGGTTTTTGCAACTTTTTGTAAAAGCACAAGCTTAATCCGCCGTTGGGATTACCTTATTTTTGCACTTTTTACACATTTTACTTAATTTGTCAATGCGTAAGTCCTATATCTGAGTCTGCCTACCCATATCTGACGATCGATCTAGTAACTATACCAAGCCGTACAAATCTCCTATGTAGACCAAGGGCGAGATCCCTTCACTTTGTTCTGCCTGCTTTTGGAGGAAACTGCGTGAAGCGAAGCTATCCCGCAGGGAATCGCCCTCCTCACATGAATCTTTATTTGTATTTTTTTTAAGAAATGTTAAAACATATTTTTTTAAGTAACACTTAAGTTTGGCTTAAAGTGCAGAGTACAATGAGGTATCAGAGCATCCATCTACTTACAAATTGACACTTCCTCAAAAACTTGTGTATTAATATTTAACAGAGACTGCCAGGATGATTAACTTAGCCGGCTACGAGATTACCAACCAAATCCATGAAAGTAACAATTCCTTAGTTTACCGAGGCCTGAGAAAGCAAGACAACCAAGCGATAATTCTCAAATTTCTCAAGCAAGATTATCCGATGCCAGCTTCGTTAGTTAGATACAAGCAGGAATACGAAATTACACGCAATCTTAACCTAGAAAGTGTGCCTAAAACCTACAACTTAGAAAGATACCAAAACAGTTTAGTTATTATTTTCGAGGATAGTGGTGGAAAATCATTAAAGCTGGGGTTGGCTTCTCAAAAACTTACCTTACAAGAGTTTTTGTTAACAGCTATCAAAATAACCCGAGCTTTAGGCGACATTCATCAACATAAAATTATTCATAAAGATATCAACCCCAGCAATATTATTATTAACTCGACAACAGGGCTAGTCCAAATCATAGATTTTGGCATCTCTACTGTCTTATCGCGTGAGAATCCTACCCTAAAAAATCCTAATGTTTTAGAAGGCACTCTTAGCTATATATCGCCCGAACAAACAGGCAGGATGAACCGAGCGATCGACTACCGCACTGATTTTTACTCATTAGGAGTCACTTTTTACGAACTGCTAACGGGGCAACTGCCATGGGATTACAACGATGCAATGGAATTAGTACACTGTCATATTGCTAAACAAGCAGTACCGCCCCATGAAATTAATGCAGAAATTCCTAAAGCGGTTTCTGATATTGTAATGAAACTGTTAGAAAAAACGGCTGAAAAAAGATACCAAAGTGCTTCGGGAATCATCGTAGATTTAGAAGAATGCCTGAAACAACTAGAGGGGAAAGGAACGATTACAGATTTTGCGATCGGCCAAAAAGATATTACAGATAAGTTTCAAATTCCCCAAAAACTTTATGGGAGAGAACGAGAAATAGAAACCTTATTAGCAGCCTTCGAGCGCGTCAGCAATGGCACAACGGAAATTATGTTAGTGTCGGGTTACTCTGGCATTGGCAAATCAGCCTTAGTGCAAGAAGTTTATAAACCAATTACTAAGTCAAGGGGTTATTTTATTGCGGGTAAGTTCGACCAATTTCAACGCAATATTCCTTACGCAGCTATCATCAATGCTTTTCGATCCTTAGTGAAGCAAATGCTAACTGAAAGTGAAGTACAATTAGTTCATTGGAAAGAAAAACTTTTAGCAGTTTTGGCTAAAAACGGACAAGTCATTATTGATGTCGTTCCAGAAGTGGAATTCATTGTTGGTAAGCAGCCAGCCGTGCCAGAATTAGCGCCAGCCGAGTCACAAAATCGTTTTAATTCAGTATTTCAAAAATTTATCGGCGTGTTTTGCTCATCTGAACATCCTTTAGTCATCTTTTTAGACGATTTACAATGGGCTGATTCTGCCACGCTGAAGTTGCTAGAAGTAATGATGACAGATGCACAAACGCGCTATTTGTTCTTAATTGGGGCATATCGAGATAACGAAGTCGCTCCCGGACATCCCTTGATGATAAGTCTTGATTTACTACAGTCCAAAGCCTCTGTTATCAACAACCTCACATTAGTTCCCTTAGCTATTGAACATATTTGCAACTTAATTTGTGATACGTTACACGCTAACACAATTGCAGTAGAACCATTAGCTCAATTAGTAATCAGAAAAACTTCTGGTAACCCCTTTTTTGTCAATCAATTTCTCAAAACTCTCTATCAGGAAGATTTACTTACATTTATTCCTCCGTCTCAAGGCAGTAAACCCCAATGGCAATGGGACATAGCTTTAATTGAGGCAATAGGCATTACTGATAATGTTGTGGAGTTAATGGTTAGGAAGTTAAGAAAACTTCCTACCTCCACACAGCAGGTTTTACAGTTAGCTGCTTGTGTAGGCAACACTTTTGATTTGCACACCCTTTCTATTATCCATGAAACATCAGCAGCAGTCGCTTATCAAAAGCTTTTACCAGCAATTCAGGAAGGTTTAGTATTACCTATTTCTGATCTGGAAATTACACCAGAAGAAATAATAGATGCTGCCCTAATTATTCTTACTTTTAATTTTTTGCACGATCGAGTGCAACAAGCAGCTTATGCCACTATCCCTGAAGAGCATAAAAAAGAAGTTCACCTCAAAATCGGTCAACTACTTTTAAAAAATACGACAGAAAAAAAAGTGGAAGAAAAAGTTTTCGATTTGGTCAATCATCTTAATATAGGTGTGGAATTGATTGATGATTTAGAGCAGAAAGTTAAATTGTCAAATTTGAATTTAATAGCAGGCAAAAAAGCCAAAGCTTCCACGGCCTATAAAACAGCAGCTACCTATTTTGCTTTAGGAATAAAAATACTAGGGATTCAGGCTTGGGAAAATTATTATGAATTAACATTTACTCTCTATAGGGAGCGAAGTGAGTGCGAGTATTTAGCTGGCAACCTTGAGGAAGCAGAAGAACTTTTTAAGATAGCCTTAAGTAATAGCCAATCGGCCATCGACAAAGCAGAAATTTATTCTCTTTATACATTGTTTTGTTCAACTTTATCACGGAAAGATGAAGCCCTCAAGTTCACGCTTGCTGGCTTAGAATGTTTGGGTATGGATTTGCCTCGTACAGAAGAAGAATTACCAAAAGCAGTAGAAATAGAATTACAACAGGTATCATTAAATCTGTCCCAAAGAAAAGTTGCTGATTTAATCAATGCTCATGAGCTTAGAGACTTGACAAAAAGAGCCAGCATTAAATTATTAATTGATTTGTGGGCGGTAGCTTATTATGTTGGACATCAAAATTGGCTAGATTTATCTATATTAAAGATAGTCAATATGTCCTTAAGGTATGGAAACACAGATTTATCAGCATTCGGTTATGTTACTTATGGAATGTTGTTATCATCTCGAAATGAATATAAACTAGCTTATGAATTTGGTAAGCTAGCTTTAAAACTCAATGATAAATTTAACAACAAGAGCCTTAGTTGTAAAGTCCCTAATCTTTTTGCTTTGAGGATTAATCCTTATAATAATCATTTAAAAACAAACTTAGATATTTTTAGGACAGCTTATAAAGGTGGGCTAGAGTGTGGCGATTTAGTTTACATCGTTTGGACGATTATGTTTAGTATATGGACGAGATTTATTATAGGTCAGCCTCTAAAAGAGGTTTATGAAGAATCTTGTAAATATATAGCTGTTATGAAGCAGACAAATGACTTAAGTATGCTGTATGGATTTATGTCTTTACAGCAAACTACTTTAAATTTACAAGGATTGACTAAAGATAAATACAGCTTCGATGATGAAATATATAGTGAAGCGTTGTGCTTGCAACACTGGGAAAATACGAAGTTTTATCATGTTAAGACTTGGTATATAACTTTCAAGGCTCAAGTTTTATTCATTTATGAGAACTATACTGAAGCTCTCAAGCTGGCTCAAGAAAATGAAAAAATAATTAATAATTTCGGTTTTTTTAATATCACTCAACACTATTTCTATTATTCATTAATTTTGGCTGCTGTCTATTCAAAGGCTACTATTGATGAAAAAGAAAATTACTGGGAAATTTTACATAATAATCTAGAAAAAACAAAAGTTTGGGCAGATAGCTGCCCAGATAATTATCTACATCAGTATTTACTGATAGCCGCAGAAATAGCGCGGATTTCTGGTAAGGATTTAGAAGCAATGGATTTATACGACAAGGCTATTGCCCTTGCCAAAGAAAACGAATACATCAACGAAGAAGCACTCGCTCACGAACTCGCCGCCAAATTCTATTTGTCATTGGGCAAAGAAACCATCGCTCAAGTTTATATGCAAAACGCTCACTATAGCTACCAAGTTTGGGGTGCTATAGCTAAAGTTAAGCATTTAGAAGAGAAATACCCCCAATTCCTAGCTAGAACATCAGCCAAAACCACCACTCAAATTAAAGTTAACCAAACAACGATTAAGGCTACTACCATTAGCACGAATTTGGGAGAAACGCTAGATTTAGCCACAGTAATGAAAGCTTCCCAAGCAATTTCAGGAGAAATAGTTTTGAGTAAGTTGCTAGAAAGGTTGATGAAAATTGCGATCGAAAATGCGGGTGCCCAAAAAGGATTTTTAATTTTAGAAAAAGCGGGAAACTGGGCGATAGAGGCAGAAGGTTCGGTGAAGGAAGATGAAGTCAGCGTGCTGCGATCGCTTCCCCTGAATGCAAAAGCAGATTCTGGGGAAACGCCCAAACTAGCAAGTGCGATCGCCAACTACGTCATCCGCACCCAGGAAAACGTCGTATTAAATAACGCCACCCAAGAAGGACAATTTACCCGCGATCCTTACATAGCAGCCACCCAACCCAAATCAATTCTCTGCACCCCTCTACTGCACCAAGGCAAGCTCACAGGCATCCTTTACCTAGAAAACAACCTGAGCGAAGGAGCCTTTACCACAGATAGACTAGAACTGCTAAAATTGTTATCAGCCCAAATAGCCATTTCCATCGAAAATGCCCAACTCTACAATAACTTGCAAGAGTTCAATCAAAACTTAGAGCAATTAGTCAGCGATCGCACCCACGAATTATCTAATGCCCTAGATAATTTAAAAGCTACTCAAAGCAAGCTAGTGGAATCTGAAAAAATGGCATCGCTGGGAGGATTAGTTGCAGGCGTCGCCCACGAAATTAATACTCCCATCGGCGTAGGTGTCACCGTTGCGTCAGCTTTGGCAGAACATACCACAGAATTTGCTTCTACTTATAACAGTGGCAAAATGAAGCGCTCCGAGCTAGAAAAATTTTTGGATATAGCCACCCAAAGCAGCAACACCCTTCTAACTAATCTAAATCAGGCTGCGGCATTGATTCACAGCTTTAAAGAAGTGGCAGTCGATCGCTCTAGCGAAGAACGACGAACTTTCATAGTAAGAGATTATCTGGATGAAATTTTAATCCAATTAAAACCAAAATTGAGAAATAGCAAACATTCGATCGAAATTAAGGGAGACACCAAAATAGCCCTAGATTCTTATCCAGGTGCTTTATCCCAAGTTGTCACAAATTTACTGATGAACTCTCTGATTCATGCTTACGAACCGGGCGAATCTGGTCAGCTCGCTTTTGATTGGCAACAAGAGGGCGATCGGCTTAGATTTGAATATTCCGATGACGGTCAAGGCATTCCCCCAGAAAATTTAAGTAAAATTTTCGAGCCATTCTTTACTACAAAACGCGGTCAGGGTGGTAGCGGGTTGGGATTGCATATTGTCTACAATTTAGTTACCCAAAAACTTCTGGGTGAAATAGAATGTAAAAGTGAGGTGGGAGTCGGCACCAAATTTATTATTAAGCTACCCGTCCAAATAAATTCACATAAATTCACAACGGTAGTTTCCTAAATCCCAACATCAGTAACAAAGAAAGGTAAGCAGCAATGGACAAGAGTATTTACGGCTTTTCAAATGAAATATCATCTGAAGAAGTGTTATTTGCGGATGAAGTTAACTCAGATGAAGAGTTATTTTTTGCCGATGAAGTATCAGAAGATTCTCCGACAGAAAGCTGGAAAATTTTGATTGTAGATGATGAATCTCACGTTCACACAGCTACCAATATAGCCTTAATAAATTTTGTTTATGAAAATAAATTTTTAAAATTTATTAGTGCTTATTCCGCTAAGGAAGCTAAAGAGTTAATTCAAGAACATCCTGATGTGGCTATCATCCTGCTTGATGTAATCATGGAAACGGATGATGCTGGCTTAGAGTTTGTTAAATATGTCCGCGAAGTGTTAGGCAATCAGTTAGTGCGAATTATTTTACGCACAGGTCAACCCGGACAAGTACCCGAAAAAAGCGTTATTATCAATTACGATATTAATGACTATAAAACTAAAACTGAATTAACGACATCAAAGCTATACACTACAGTGCTAACAGCTTTGAGAAGTTTTTGTCTCGGTCATAAATTGCACTCGGAAATAGAGCGGCGCGAACAAGTAGAGAAAGCACTTCGGCTCAGTGAAGAAAAAGAACACCAAAAAGCTCTGGCCTTAGAGCATTTTGTCAAAGAACTGCAAGAAACACAAGTCCAGCTAGTTCAAAGTGAAAAAATGTCGAGTCTCGGTCAATTAGTCGCAGGTGTCGCTCATGAAATTAACAATCCGGTTAACTTTATTTACGGCAATATCTCGCACGCCAAGGATTATATTAAAGAACTCATCTATGTATTGAATCTCTACCAACGGCATTACCCGCAACCCGAAGCAGAAATTCTCCAGGCAATAGAAGATGGAGAGTTGTCATTTATCATGGACGATTTGCCAAAGTTGCTTTCTTCCTTGCAGTTAGGCATCGAACGCATTCGTATGATTGTGGAGTCTCTACGAAATTTTTCGCGCTTAGATGAAACCGAAATCAAATCAGTAGATATTCACGAAGGTATTAATAGCACCTTGATGATATTGCAGCATCGCCTCAAGGCTAAGTCAGATCGTCCTGCTATTAACGTGATTAAAGAGTATAGTCCATTGCCACTTGTGACCTGTTATGCAGGTCAGCTTAATCAGGTGTTTATGAACCTTTTAGCGAATGCTATAGATGCTTTGGAAGAGCTGGGAAGTAGAGAAGAGGGTAAAGTTTTTCACCCACAAATTTTGATTCGTACTGAAGTCGTAGCGGGCAATTCCTATGACAACATTAGCACGGGATCAGGCATTCGGGTAACAATTGCTGATAATGGTATTGGCATGACTGAGAAAGTTCGTTCAAAACTTTTCACTCCCTTTTTTACTACTAAGCCAATCGGAAAAGGTACAGGCATGGGATTGTCAATCAGCCGAAAAATTCTGCTAGAAAAACACTGCGCTCAACTACAGTGTTTTTCTACGCCAGAGCAGGGAACGGAGTTTATTATTGAGATGCCGACTATCTGTAAAGCAACCAATTTCGCGGTATCTATGGTCTAGGAAACTGATTGGGCCCAATTCATCATATAGCGGTTTTCATTTGCAGGGGAGAAATCAGCAGTAATTCCGAAAGTTACGCTAACGGGCTGAGACAAAAACTGAAGCCAAAATGGCTTAAAACCTAGATAGAGAAAGACTTTTACCTCGAAAGGGGATAAATCTAATATTTACAATGGTTTCAGGCATTTTTAGGCCATAGACCTCTTTCTTTTGCTAGGGAGAGGTTTTCAGCCCCTAAAAAGGTGAGAAAATGTCTAAGTTTCATTAAGCAACTCACAGATAACTCCTATCGAAACTTCCGTTCTGATTCTTGAATGGGAACATCATTAATACTAGCTTCACGTCTTCGCATTAACCCATTTTCTGCAAATTCCCACTGTTCGTTACCATAGGCGCGATACCAGTAGCCAGAATCATCGTGCCACTCATACTCAAATCTAACAGAAATCCGATTGTCTGTAAAACTCCACAGTTCTTTCTTTAAACGGTAATCTAATTCCTTTGCCCATTTTCGTCTTAAAAAAGCCTTGATTTCTTCCCGTCCGCTGAAGAATTCGGCACGGTTTCGCCACTGAGAATCTTCCGTATAAGCTAAGGCTACTCGTTCTGGATCGCGGGTATTCCAGGCATCTTCAGCAGCTTGAACTTTCGCTTTAGCCGTTTCCAAGGTAAAGGGCGGTAGAGGTGGTTTAGTTTCCATCAGCTTTGTTTTTTGTGATTATAAAAGGTAAGGTGCGGGATGCTCGCGCTACAGAGAAAGTTTGGGGAATTTGATATCAATCCTCAGCATCGGGATCGATTCCCATTGCTCGCAGTCGATCGGCTAACTGGGTGACTTTTCGCTCTGCTTGTTCAGCTCTTTCCCGTTCTTGTTCGGCTCTTTCCCGTTCTTGTTCGACCAGGGCCCGCTCAATTTCAACTTGTTCGGAGCCAGTTAACAGCAAATTCCCCTGCGAATCCCACCACCGCAGCCAAAGCAGTTCTTGATTTTGATAGCTTCCCTGCCACAGTCCCAATTCTACATCTAGTACAGGAATGGGATAGTGACCGCGTTCGTTTGGCTCCATCCTTCGATACCCAAAATCTATTAGGTGATAGACTTCTAAATTGCCCGTTCTCATTTCATAAATGCCGTAGTAAGGAATGCGAATAATTCTCTCGTACACCCAAAACTTACCCGGTTTAGTGGTGGTACCGTCAGCGGCCACAGTCAAGGGAGTACGATCGCGCTCTTCCTCTCCATTACCGCTAGCAAATTCTAAAGCAATGAACAGAGCCATGTGTTCCCGCCACAGTACATAAGAACGGCGAAAACCGTCAAGTGTTGCCGGTACATTTGGCACGTAAAACCAATCGGGTGCTTCTGCACCTCGCTCTGGCGGGTCAGTTTCTCGCCAGTAAATGCCACAATCTTGCCCGATCGCATATTGTCCGTCTGGGTGCAGCCGCTCTACAACCGGCCCGATAGAATCTGTCAAAATGATGCTCTGGGGATGCTCCTAAAAATTTTTTACAACTGTACCGTCTTCGTCTGGCAATTGGGTATGGTCAGGGAATGCAGGAGGCAGACCTGTAGCAGTTATTGGCTCGTTCATCGTCTTTTGCGTGCAGTTATTGTTGATTGTACTGCGAAATTTTATAGGAATCTGATTTGAAAATTTAGCTAATTTTAACTAAACCCAGCTAACCACAAGGGAAGCATCAGCAGCAAACCGACGGAAGTGATGGCGATGCTGCTAGCTAACAAATCGCGATCGAGCTCGTAGACTTCTGCTAAAATCAGCACGGAAAGAGCTGTGGGCGTTCCCGACATCAACACCAACACGAACCTCGGATCGCCACTCAATCCGAAATAACTAGCACCCAATCCGATTATCACGGGCACAATTACCACTTTTAACAGCGACGGGATTAACGCCAGTTCAAAACTTTCCCATTTCTTAATAGACCTCAGCCGGATGCCAACCAGCAGCAAAGCACTAGCAATTACCACCCAAACAGCAGTCTGCAATCCCGATTCCACTGTTTCGGGCAGGGGGATGTTTCTAGTATAAAAACCAATTAAAAAAGCCCACAGGGCGGGAACTGTCAGCACGTCCCGGATCTGAGTCCACCAGTGATTTTTTTGCTCGGAGTTTCCGAAATAGCTAGCAATAAATACACCGAAACAATAAGTTCCAATAACGTTGTTAGTGACGCTGTACAAGACAGCCCAGTTGTTGTTATCGGTGCTGATGATAGAGGGGGTGATTGCTAATCCAACAAAGCCCGTATTCCCTAACATCGCAGCTAGGAGAAAACTGCCTTGGCTCGATCGCTTCAAGGAATTTATATTTAACAGAAATAAATTTAATAAAGAATTTTTGCCCTGAAAATAGGGCTTTTTGATGTGGGCCGCACTCAGCCTACGCAATAACACCCAAGTCAGCCAAGCAAAACTCGTACTCAGAAATAACACGAATATGGCGATCGCCGGCGTGAATCCCACAGCACCCGAAAAATCGCTCTGACGGGCTAAAACTAGAATTTGCAGCGGTATCCCAATCCAGAAAAGAAAGTGGCTCAGCAGCTTGGGAAAATCAACTGGGATGTACCGAAACAGCAGCAGTCCCAAGCCAGTCCAGATCACCAGAGGGGTATAAGCGTGAAATAAGGTTTCAATCATAAAAATTTAACTTGACAATTTGAAATGCCTTTATCTATTAATAATAATGGTAAAATCCGTTTGAAAAATGCGAATTGTCGTTAGCGTAACCCTCGAAGAGGATCGCACTTGCACGCTTGTTCGTCCTAGGGTGTTGGTAGCACTCCAGGCCCAAAAAATTTTGCCCACATTCCCGCATCTTGCAGGGCACTATTTTCAGACTCGCAGCCCCAAAAGATTGCAGCTTTTTACCTTCACATTCACGAAACCTCTTGTAATTTGAAAAATGTGCGATCGAGCTATCTTGCCTTGGACGAACTGATGTCCCACGTTTTCCTGGCATTTCTCTCGAACCGAAACAGGGCGACACTAAAGCTGCTAATGACTTGTACTCATTAATTCAATTTCAAAGCATTAACAGGCACCTCATCCCAAGAACTAACAGTCCGCAAAGTAGCAACCCAGCCCTGCTGTTTTTGCTCTGCAGTCAAATTCTTCTCAAAAGATTCGTGGCAATCCTTCGCTTGGCTTTCATCGCAACAAGCAATGCAAGAATAAAGAATGCCCGACGGATCGATTTGCTCGTTTACCCAAATAATCACGATCTACTCTCTCAATCAAAATCTACTGTTACTTAAATTTTCCTATATTTTTGCCAATTATCTACTCCGATTTACGCAACCATAGATTTGAGGCGGTACAGATTTTTTGTAAGGTGCGCAGTGCACACCCTACAGATTCGTTGTAAGGTGCGCGATACACACCTTGAGGTCTTAGTCTCTTAGAGAAGGACTTCGTTTGCATAGTAGCGATTTCCCTCGCCGAGTCTTATCGAGGGGTTTTTACAATTGTTTCGATGCCAAAGTTGCCAAAGATTCGCCGGCAACCCGGCAAATCCGCCAGTCGGGCATCACATCAGCACCGATACCCTTGTAAAATCCGATCGCCAATTCATTCCAATCCAAAACACTCCATTCCAAACGCCCGCAGCCCCTTTCAACCGTCAACTGCGCTAAATAAACTATCAAAGACTTGCCAATTCCCCGCCCTCGAAACTCAGGGATCACAAACAAATCTTCCAAATAAATTCCCGGCTGAGTCAAAAAAGTAGAATAATTGTAAAAAAACAGCGCCCAGCCCACAACTCGATTTTCGCACTCCGCTAAAATCGCTTCAGCAAAAGGTCGATCGCCAAACAAATGATTCTCCAAATCAACCGCATTGCCAGTCACGGCATGAGATAATTTTTCGTACTCAGCTAAAGCTTTAATCAAATCAAACAGCACCGGCACGTCGGCGCGGGTAGCTGGGCGCAAAATTACCTCAGAAGACATAAATAAGTAAGTACGACGCGACAATCAACAATTAAAAATACCACATCAAGACATTTTTGATTTGTAATTTTTAATTAAGTTTGTCAACCTTGAATTAACATATTTAGGGCGACGTTGGAGTGTCCACCCACAATAATTTTAAGATTTTTCACAATGCAAACTCAATGTTTTCTAGCTTATTTCAACCAGCCCTTCAATCGTTCCGTCACTTGAGGGCGGCGCAGCTTTCGCATTGCCTTATTTTGAATTTGACGGACTCGTTCGCGGGACAAATTGAACAAACTGCTGACCTCTTCTAAAGTGTAAGGTTCGCCGGTCAGCAAACCGTAACGCATAGCAACAATCTCTTTTTCGCGCTCAGTCAAAATACTGTCCAACACCTCCAAAATATCTTGGCGCATCATCATCTCATTCATCTGAGCTTCGGGAGATTGCGTCGCGTTATCTTCGAGAACATCCAAAAGTTCCGAACTTTCTTCTGAGCCGATGCGGTGGTTGAGAGACAAAGATTGCCGGCGTACTTGCTGGAGGTAACGAAGCTGTTCGCAAGTAACTTGCATTTCTCTAGCAAGTTCAGTTTCAGTTGGATTGCGTTGAAGAGAACGCCTCAAATCTCGATAAACTTTTTTGAGTTTATTTAACTGTTCGACAATGTGAACAGGCAAGCGAATCGTCCGCCCTTGATTGGCAATTGTCCGGGTAATTCCTTGGCGAATCCACCAATAGGCATAAGTAGAAAACTTGTAACCCTTCTCCGGATCGAACTTTTCAGCGGCGCGATTCAAACCCAAAGCTCCTTCTTGAATTAAATCGAGAAAAGGCACGCCCCGATTAAGATAGCGTTTGGCAATCGAAACCACCAAGCGCAAATTCGAGCTGATCATTTTCCGTTTCGCCGACTGACACTGGTGGCGAAGCTGTTGCAGTTGAGTTTCGCTTATCCCCAAAGCCGCTGCGAGTTCAGCTTTTGTCGGCACTCTGTCCAATTCTTGCTGCAAACGCTGTTCTAGTTCATCCAGGGCTACCAATTCTTGAACGCGGCGCGCCAACTCTACTTCTTCGGTGGCACTGAGTAGAGGATAGCGAGCCATTTCCTTGAACAAAGCTCCCACTGGATCGTCGGCAGACCAATTGTTGTATGCTGACGATCTAGTTACCGTCGGACGATCGATCTCGGTGTCTTCATCTTGTGCGATCGCGAATGAGGCGTCGGGTGCCACCGCAAAACTGCCTAGGTCAGATTCTGCCATATCGTGCTTGGTGTCGGTGGAATGATTTGAAAAGTATCCCTTAACTTTAACCAATTTAACCGGAAATTTCCGAAATCCATCTAGAAGCTCGTGACAGAAATTAGATGGCCCCAATTTTATACCTTTCTATTGAGTTCGAGCCAGTAAAGGAGCTGCCTGCAATAATTGCTGAGTATAAGGGTGCTGCGGATTAGTAAAAATATCCCTAGTCTTACCGATTTCAACAATTTTTCCCGCATTCATTACCGCAATGCGATCGCAAAAAAATCTCGCCACCCACAAATCGTGCGTAATGAACAGATAAGTCAAATTAAATTCCTTCTTCAACTCCAACATCAGTTCTAATACTTGAGTCTGCACGCTGGCATCCAGCATACTCACAGGTTCGTCGCAAATTATCAGTTGCGGCCGAGTAATCAAAGCGCGGGCGATCGAAACTCGCTGCTGTTGTCCTCCTGACAATTCCCCCGGATAGCGGCGAAAGAAATCCTCCCCTGGACTTAAACCCACCCGCTCTAACATTTGGATTACTTGTTTTTTAGCTTCGCTGGCATTAGCTAATTTGTGAATAAACAAAGGGTCAGCAATACTTTGCCCGACAGTCATCATCGGATTCAGGCAAGCGTGGGGGTCTTGAAAGATCATTTGCATTTCGCGGCGGTGCTTCCTCACAGCATCGCGGTTCAGGGCAGTTATATCTATTCCTTGAAATTCCACTTTGCCACCCGTCGCGGTAATTAGCTGCAAAATCGTGCGTGACAAGGTACTTTTGCCGCAGCCGGACTCCCCCACCAGCCCTAGGATTTCTCCCCGTTGTAGCTCTAAACTAACGCCGTCTACGGCTTTAATTACCTGGCGATTCCTGGAAAACAACTGATCTAATAAATTGCTTTCTAAACTGTAGTGTTGCTGCAAATTCGTTACGGTCAAAAGAGGCGAATTTGTTAAGTTTGCAGTAACGGCTTCAGTCCTGATTTCCTCGAACGCTAACCCTTTGTCGGAATCGGCTTGAATGTGCAAAGCTGCTTTGAGGAGCGATCGAGTATATTCGTGCTGCGGCTTTTCAAACACGTTTTGCACCGGCCCTGTTTCTACGACTTTACCGCCGTACATCACCGCAATGCGATCGCAATACTCAGCCACCATCGCCAAATCGTGAGAAATCAACAAAATAGCCGTTCCCCGTTCCTCACAAAGTCTGGTTAATTCCTGCAAAATCTGAGCAGCTACAGTTACGTCCAAACTTGTAGTCGGTTCGTCCGCCACAATTAATTTGGGATCGAGCAAAAGAGCCAAAGCAATTGCTACTCTTTGCCGCATTCCGCCGCTAAATTCGTGGGGAAATTGCGACCAGCGAGAAGCGGGAATTTTCACAGCTTCCAGAGTTTCGATCGCCCGTTTCTTAGCTTGCTTGCGATCCAAATTCGGTCTGTGAGCTTGCAAAGTCTCGATGCAATGTTCTCCTACAGTCATCAAAGGATCGAGACGAGTCATCGGATCTTGAAAAATCAATGCTACAGCTTCGCCCCGAAACCGTCTCAGCCGCGAAGCATTCATATCAAACACCGACTCTCCAGCAAAACTAACTCGCCCCTCAATCAGCGTTGAATCCGGCAGCAACCGCATCGCCGCCCTTCCCAAAGTTGACTTACCGCACCCAGACTCCCCAACTAATCCGAGCTTTTCCCCCGGTTTCAGCGTCAGGGAAACCCCGTCAACGGCCCAACCGGATTGGCCTCGCCGCTGAGGATAAGCTACTCGCAAATTGTCAACGGAAAATAGAGAAGAGTCATTAGTCATTAGTCATTAGTCCTTAGTCTGTTGTCTGTTGTCTGTTGTCTGTTGACTGTTGTCTGTTAAGTGTTGTCTGTTGACTGTTAACTGTTGACTGTTGTTATTTATTGTTTGTCAATATCCTGGCGGTTAGTTGTTAGTTATTAGTATTTTTCATGGCTTATTAGTGATTGGCAAGAGACCGATATGCTGTTTGTAAATACCAATAGAAATTGCTACAAACAAAGATTTTATTAGTACATCATTAACCGACCAACCGCTTACTAACAACCGTCAACAGTCAACCGTCCACAGTTTGTAAATACCAATAGAAATTGCTACAAACAAAGATTTTATCACTACATCATTAACCGACCAACCGCTTACTAACAACCGTCAACAGTCAACCGTTAACAGTCAACCGCCAACAGCCAACTGTCAACAGCCAACAGATTAAATTTCCCTTCGCTTCAACTCAGCTCTCCGCAGTATGTAAGTAGCGGCACAATCTGCGTGAGGATGGTCTGCTAAAACTTCCGCGAGTTCCAACACATATCCGGCGATATCCGGCCCCAGCTTCTCAGTCAGCACTTGACGTTCCCGAGAGGCGAGTTCTTGCACGCGGGCCTTAGCTTGCCAATTCGGAGAAAACATCTTGTCAATCTCGGTGTGGAATCCCAGACTTTCGAGAATGTCCCACTCGCCGTTATCGCACCAAATGCCCCCGCACAACATACAGCGCTCTATGTAAAAGGGCACTCTGCTGAAAGGAACTTTCGCCCGCGACAGATAGTGACCGTCTTCGGGACACAGCGCTGCTTTGCTGTCGTAGACAGACGGGGTGAATTCTATGCCGAGAGTCCCTGTCGCATCAGGCTTCTCGGATTTGTTGTACCACTGGCTTTGCTCTTTCTGCCAAGCTTCGTATTCTCTGCCTGGAATCCAGATACCGTAACAGTTGGGACACCACTGCACCGACATACGGCCGGCTAAGGTACCGCCTTCTAAATTGGGATGTTTACATTTTGGACATTCCACCGCTTTATTTCTCCTTGCCTTATTAATTCCCTGTTAATTCAATTATTAATTCTGTATCTGGGCGGGCCCTGAAGAACCAGAATTTTTTTGCAGCAGCGCGCCACAGTAGCAAATTAGCGTATTAAGCCGCGCGATCGCCGCAGTTTGCCTCGCCTTTGCTGTCGCTGGCTGGCGCGACGCTTGCAAAAACGTGACATCTGTCCCCAATAACCGCAGTTGCTTGTGAATTTCCGTCAAATAGGACTGCTCTGGGGGTGTTTCTGAGGCGTCTAACTCATCGCTTTCGGCTCTCATAATTTGGTTTCCGAAAAATTGTTGCACTTTTGTGTATTCGATCGCCAGCGCGGCCCGATCCAGATTATCCTGTGCAGCAGTTCTTTGTAGTTGTTCTAGTGCTTGCTGTAATTTTTGGTAGCACTGGCGGCGGTCTTCGGACAATATCATGATTTTGTAAAGAAATTTGTATTTATAATCAAAGTAGATACTTACTTAAGTTTGCTCATATGGAGGGAAGCCGTGCGTTTTTGGAGCAATTCCCTGTTTTGTGAGAACTTTTTTCGATTTTCTGCCCTAACTCTACCCTTCTGGCTGCTGCTTTCTGTTGAGCGTTGCCGGTAAATGCCGAGCCCCCGCTACCTCAACTGCTACCGCCAAAATATGCTTATTTTACCGGATCGACAGACTGCGGCGGCAGTGGTGTCACTATATTTTCCTACCTGCGAGGGGGGGCGACTCGGAAGTAGATAGGTATAGTTAACAGAAAAATCGACTATTTTTTTGAATTGCAAATTGTGGCATTCAATTAGTTTAGTATAGCTAAACACATAATTTCGGCAATTCAACCGGAAACCGGCTTTTAACCATTTGTATTTCTAAGTTTTAAAGGTGTACCCCATGAACGCGAACACTCTGACTCCCTCTCCTTCGATCGATCCTGCTGTAGTTCCCGATTGGCTGCAAGAATGCCTGAATAGTCGATCGCAGCCTGATGGGGGCCCTAACCCGAATTGTTCGGCTGACGACAGCTTAATTTGTCGGGCCTTTGAATTTGCCCGCGACTTGCACGAAGGACAATACCGCAAATCGGGAGAACCTTACATTTGCCATCCGGTAGCTGTCGCTGGAATACTCCGGTATATGGGCGGCAACAACGTCATGATTGCTGCCGGCTTCCTCCACGACATTGTTGAAGATACAGATATTACTCTCGAAGAAATAGAACAGCGGTTCGGCGCGGAAGTGCGACAGTTGGTTGAAGGTGTCACCAAGCTTTCTAAGTTTAATTTTTCCAGCAAAACAGAGCGCCTTGCGGAAAATTTCCGCCGAATGTTCCTAGCAATGGCTAAAGATATTCGCGTCATTGTGGTCAAACTCGCAGATCGGCTGCACAACATGAGAACTTTGGAGCATTTGTCCGAAGAAAAGCAGCGCAGTATTGCCTTAGAAACCCGAGATATTTTTGCTCCCCTGGCGAACCGTTTGGGTATCGGCCGCTTTAAGTGGGAATTGGAAGATTTAGCGTTTAAATACCTGGAACCCGAAGCTTACCGCGAAATTCAGGAATTGGTGGCCGAGAAGCGAGCCGATCGAGAAACTCAACTCGCAGAAGTCACAGATTGTTTGCGAGAAAGGCTTGACAATTTAGGCATTAAATGCTATGAAGTTAGCGGCCGTCCTAAACATTTGTACGGGATTTACTCGAAGATGCAGCGCCGCCAAAAAGGGTTTAAGCAAGTGTACGATATTGCGGCGGTGCGGATCATAGTAGAAACCAATGATGACTGTTATCGGGCTTTGGCGATCGTCCACGATTCTTTCCGCCCGATTCCCGGCCGCTTTAAAGATTATATCGGTTTACCAAAAGCCAACCGCTACCAATCTTTGCACACCGGAGTAATCGGAACCAGCGGCCGCCCCATCGAAGTGCAAATCCGCACCGTAGCAATGCACCACATTGCAGAATACGGCATTGCTGCCCACTGGAAATACAAAGAAACTGGCGGTTCTAACACAACAGTTACCGGCGACGACGAGAAATTTACTTGGCTGCGACAACTCCTAGAATGGCAAAGCGACCTCAAAGACGATCGCGAATATTTACAAAGCATTAAGGATAACTTATTCGACGAAGATATTTACGTTTTTACTCCTAACGGAGACGTGATTGCTCTCAATAGCGGATCGACTCCCGTAGATTTTGCTTACCGCATTCACACAGAAATTGGCAATCACTGCACAGGTGCCAGAGTCAACGGGCGAATGGTAACACTAGACAAGGTTTTAAAGAACGGCGATATTGTAGAAATCTTGACCCAAAAAAATGGTCATCCGAGTTCCGACTGGTTGAATTTTGTCAAGACAAACGGAGCTAAAAACCGAATTCGCCAGTGGTTGAAGCGATCGCACCGAGATGAAAATCTCGCTCGCGGCCGGGAATTGCTGGAAAAAGAATTAGGTAAAAATGGCTTGGAATCTTTGCTAAAATCTGAGCCCATGCAATCGGTGGCTCAGCGCTGCAACTACCACAGCGTCGAAGATTTAATCGCAGGTTTGGGCTACGGCGAAGTCACCCTAAATCTCGTAGTAAATCGACTGCGAGATTTAGTAAAAGTGCAGCAAAAAATTGAAGCTGCTCCCGCAGGAGGGCAGGAAGTGCCCCAGCTAATACCTGCATCGACGACACCGAAACCATTACCGAGTTCGTCTCCGAGCAAATCGCCGATCGCAGGTGTAGAGGGATTGCTCTACCATTTATCCGGCTGTTGCTGTCCAATTCCTGGGGAATCAATTATTGGAGTGGTGACTCGTACTCGCGGAATTTCGATTCACCGGCAAGGATGTTCAAATGTTGAGAACGTGCCTGGGGATCGGTTGGTTCCTGTGAGTTGGAATTCCAGCAACCGCAATGAATCTCGACCCAACACTTATCCGGTTAACATTCAAATTGAAGCCCTCGATCGAGTGGGAGTTCTCAATGATGTTTTATCGCATTTGAAGGACAACCAAGTAAACGTCCGCAGCGCTCAAGTCAAAACCTATCCCGGATTGCCTGCATTAATTGACTTGTGCATGGATATCCAGGATAAACAACAGTTCGAGCGCACTTGTATGCAAATTAAAAAGATGAGCGATATTTTGAATTTGCGCCGGCTCAGTGAAGGGACTTAAGAGGAAAGCCTAAGTGTATTGTAGGGTGCGCGCCGCGCACCTTATCCTATGTTCCTAATTGTTGAATCTAAAATCTAAATTTGCAGCTTGGCAAATTAACTTGACGTGGGAATATACTAACATTGAAACCCTCTATTTTGGCGGACTTACTGGCTCTGACTCGCCCAGCTTTTGCTGCAAAAAGTCCTGGGCTACTTCTCTAGCTTCTTGCTGTTTCTTATCAACTTGATAATTGAGCCGTCGCATATCCTCCTCGGAGATTTTGCCGCCCAATTCTGCGAGGACTGGACGCAATTCCGGGTATTTATCCAAAATTTGCGATCGCACAACCGGAACTGCTTCGTAGGGCGGGAAATAGTTCTTGTCATCCTTGAGAACTACTAAACCTAAACTTTGAATCAAACCGTCCGTCGTATTACCAGCAATCACATCTACTTCTTTTTGTTGCAGCGCTTGATAAAGCAATCCTAACAGCAACTCCTTCGGTTCTTCTCGAAACTTAATCCCGTAAGTTTTAGCTAATCCGGGAAATCCATCTTCTCTCTCCTTAAATTCTGGGCCGAAACCAGCCCGGAGGTTAGGTGCAGCTTTCCCAAGTTGCGAGAGAGTTTGTAAATTGAGTTTTTTGGCATCGTCTCCCCGCACAATAATCGCAAAACTGTTATTAAATCCCAGCGGTTCCGTCCACTCAGCTTTAAACTGTTTGGGATATTCTTGCTTGAGGTAATCGAGGACTTTTTTGGGGTCAGAAATCGGTTTCTGTTTGAGCAAGTTGGCGTAAGCAGTCCCCGTGTATTCGACGTACAAATCGATTTTACCTGCTGTTAGGGATTGATGGCAAAGCGAACCTCCGAGATTCAGTTCTCGTTCTACTTTGATATCTGTTTTAGCTTCGATATGGCGTGCTAAAATTTCTGCGAGGATGACTTGTTCGGTAAAGTCTTTCGAGCAGATGACAACTTGCTTTTCGGGCTTAGAGGTACATCCTGCTACTGCAAGCAAGCAAAGCAGCCAGCAGGAATAGAAAAAAAAATCGTTCTTAGATATTTTCATGACTTAACTCAAATTAAAAATCTACAATTAATACCTTATAAGTTATAGCATAAAGCCCCGATCGTAGACTTCTTCAAGAAGTCTGCGCTTTAACACCGATCGCAATTTACCCAAGTTCCGTTTTCCTGTTGTAACATTTATTGATAGACATGGAGCAATAAATATGGTAATCAGAGTCAGCGATATTATCCACCAGCAGCGACAATTTTTTGCGACTGGGAAAACTAAGGATGTGGATTTTCGGATCGAACAACTCAAGAATCTCAAAAGTGCGATCGCTTCCTATCAATCACGGATTGTGGATGCTGTCAAGGCTGATTTGAACAGGCCGGAGTACGAGGCTTATTTTGAAATTGCTGCGATCGCAGAAGTTAATTATGCCATCAAAAATGTAAAATCGTGGGCAAAGCCGCAAAAAGTTCCTACTTCGATCGATCAATTCCCAGCATCGGCCCGCATTTACCCAGAACCTTTGGGCGTTGTTTTAATCATCGGGCCTTGGAATTACCCATTTCAGCTAATGATATCACCTTTGGTCGGGGCGATCGCCGCCGGCAACTGCGCCATCCTCAAACCTTCTGAAATCGCCTCGCACACGTCGGAAGTTGTCGCCGATATGATTACCAAAACCTTCGATCCCGCCTACGTAGCAGCCGTCGAAGGAGGAGTCGAAATCAGCCAACAATTATTAGTGGAAAAATTCGACCACATCTTCTTTACAGGCGGCACCAAAATCGGTAAAATAGTCATGGAAGCTGCTGCTAAACACCTGACACCTGTCACATTAGAATTGGGTGGCAAAAGTCCTTGCATTGTAGACTCAGATATTCAAGTTGAATACACTGCTAAACGCATTGCCTGGGGCAAATTCATCAATGCCGGTCAAACTTGTGTCGCTCCAGATTACCTGTTAGTTGATAAAAAAGTTAAACCAGATTTGATTGAGGCAATTAAAACAGCAATTCACGGATTTTACGGCGACGACCCGCAAAAAAGTTCCGACTATTCCCGAATTATAAATCAGCAGCAATTGGAACGTTTGAGTGCGTTTATTAAAGATGGAGAAATTGTCGTCGGCGGGAAAGTTACGCCGGAAGATAGATATATTGCACCGACGGTTATAGATAATATTTCCTGGGATTCGCCGGTGATGCAGGATGAGATTTTCGGACCGATTTTGCCAGTTTTGGAGTATGAAAATTTTGGGGAGGCAATCGCCAAAATCAACGCCCGTCCTAAACCATTAGCTTTGTATTTGTTCTCGAAGGATAAAGAAAAACAAGAGCAAGTTTTGCGGGAAACTTCTTCTGGGGGAGTTTCCATAAATGATACTGTCATGCAATTCGGGGTGACAGCTTTGCCGTTTGGAGGAGTTGGTGAAAGCGGGATAGGGAGTTATCACGGCAAAGCGAGTTTTAATACTTTTTCTCATTACAAAAGCGTGCTGCAAAAGTCATTTTGGCTTGACTTGAAATGGCGTTATGCTCCTTATAAGGGTAAGTTGGATTTGATTAAAAAGGCGATCGGTTGAGCGATCGCACTTGCAGGGGCGGGTTCACCAACATTTACAATATCAGCAAGATAGCCAAATCAACCCGCCCCTTCCTGATATTATCGGTTAATCTATTCCACGGTTAACGATTATTTCCAGAAATTTTAAATTATTGCTCATCTGTTTTTTGAACGATTTCAATCACATTCTTTACCTCACTCCTAAATGACAGTTGCACCCATCCAAAATTATTGACATTAGAAATGTCTATAATATCTTTTAGCATCCGATCGCTAACAAGCAATTTATGGAACCTTTAGCAAAAGAACGCTGTGCCGCCTGCCGCCCAAACTCTCCCCGCCTCACAGCTTACGAAATTGTCCAGCTAAAACCTCAAATTCCCGACTGGAATTTAATCGAAAAAAATGGCATTCCCCAAATAGAACGCACCTACGAATTCCCGGATTTCAAAAGTGCGATCGCCTTTACAAACAGCGTCGGGGAAGCAGCAGAAACCGAAGGACATCACCCCGCACTGTTAACCGAGTGGGGAAAAGTTACCGTTACTTGGTGGACTCACGCGATTTCTGGACTGCACCGCAATGACTTTATTATGGCCGCGAAAACCGATGCGATCGCCAATCAATTCCCAACATAAAATCAGACTTATCGGCTGATAAGTAGGTGGGTAAAAATAAACATTAAATAGATAGGTCAGGCGGGTTTTGCCTTCATCTTCTCGCTTGTATATGAGTGATTCTTAGCTAGACCCGCCCCTATAAGATACTATTGTTTTTTTGCAATGACCTACTTAATACTCTAAGAAAGCACCGCCCTGGGAACTGGTGAATGGACCTGATTGGCATTATTCAACAACTCCAGATTCAGTCGGTAGCCGACATTCCGTACAGTTTGAATCAGGCTCGGCTGTCGCGGGTCGATTTCGATTTTTTTACGCAGAGAGAGTACGTGAGTGTCGATCGTCCGGGGGTTATCAATCGCATCGGGCCACGCCCGACGCAGCAAATCCGAGCGCGACAGCGGCACTCCTCCAGCTTGAGCTAGCACGTACAGCAGGCTAAATTCCTGGGGAGTCAGCTCAATATGTTCCTCGTACAACCTGACTCGGCGCTGCACCAAATCAATTTTCAGCAGCCCGCACTCCAGCGTCGCCGGCGGTATCATCGTGCGGTTGCGGCGCATCAGAGCTTCCACCCTCGCCATAAATTCTTGCATCCCAAAGGGTTTAGTCAGGTAATCGTCTGCCCCCGCCTTCAAACCTTCAACAATATCCGATTCCGAATTCCGCGCCGACAGCATCAAAATCAGCGACTGCTGCTGCTGTTGCAGCCAGTGGCAAAATTCCAAACCGTCCCCATCCGGCAATTGGGCATCCAGAATGACTAGGGTTGGCTGGCGGCTGAAAAATATTTCCCTAGCGTGACTGATATCCGCTGACTGGTGCACCCAGTGACCGACTTGCTGTAGATGCCAGCCCAAGAGCGATCGCAGGTGCGGATTCCCTTCAACAATTGAAATACTTGCAGATTCCACAGAGGCGAGCTTCCCATATCACTAATTGCTACAAGGTTAACAGAGCTTTTGTCAAGCTTTTGTAACCATCGCTACTCAAGCATGAGCTGCGTTGAAAGCAGCGGACACACCCAGGGTACGAATGTTAAAGATTGGGTTAATTTGGCAGGGTCAGCCTGCAGAAAGGTTAAATCATTATGGCGATGAGCTTACAATGAAAATAAGACAGTGTAAAGCCGATCGACCCCATGCCCCAACCGCCTGCTAAAAGCGATCCCCCCGACCCAGCCCCCACTCCCAGGAGGTTGACAAATCGCGCAAGTGAAACTAGAATTCCTCCAACCGTTCGCTCGGTAGCCGGAACACTCAGCCACTTTGACCGCAAAATTCAGCAACATCCCGACTCCATTAAACGCACAGCGAATTATCTAGGTGCGCGCAAAAAGTCGAGCAACTGCATTGCAACGAGTGAAATTTTTTATGGAGGGTAGCCTGTTGAGCAGGGTAAAAACTTTTATTTAGAAATAGCCTCAAGCTGAGCCACTCAGCATCAATCGAGGCAATTCCTAAATCCCGCCGTCATTATACAAACCACAAAGGATTTCAACCTCACACCATGCTACAAGACACCCAAACAATCCGGCACTACCAGAAACTCACCGACGCCCTCGTCGAAATGTGGAATAGAGGTTATCGCTTCGATGACCTGCGGCTTTACTTAGACGGGTATTTAGCAGCCCTGCGGCATTCCAACGGTTTGGAACCCTATCTGATTCACAGACTAGAGGAAGAAGCAGCGCGTTACATTCACGACCCCTCCAATTTTGCAATGCCACAGACCCAAACTGAAGCCGACTACTATTAAATAGCAAATTCGGTTGGATAAACCCTTGATGAATTGGGAATTGGGAATTGGGAATTGGGAATTGGGAATTGGGAATTGGGAACTTGTACTGCGCTTAACTCGTTCCCTAGCCGTGCTGGGGAACCGATGTCCAGAGGCTAGGCCTCGCTTTCTGAGCCTACCCTACAAATTGGATGTTGTCGAGCCGACCGCATTGTGTTCCCAGGCTCTGCCTGGTAACGAATAATTAAGTAAACAACCTAATTCAACGTAAAACGCGATTGCTGTTATTTCCCCGACTTCTTTAAGAGGTCGGGGAGATGTTTTTTCTGTCTAATTTAAGAAGCCAAAGCCACTTCTACAACTTCTTGCAATTCGCCCTTTTGATACATCTCGATCATAATATCCGAGCCTCCAATAAACTCGCCGTTGATATAAACTTGGGGAATTGTCGGCCAGTTGGAATACTCTTTAACCCCTTGACGAATTTCCTGGTCTGCCAAAACATCAACAGTTTCGTAAGGCACTCCCAAAGTATTGAGAATTTGCACCACAGTATTAGAAAAACCACACTGGGGCATTAACTTATTGCCCTTCATAAACACCATGATTTTGTTTTGCTTAACCAACTCGTCAATTCTTTGATGTGCTGTTGTACTCATGGTAGGTCCTAATATTGTTTGAAAAGTTTTAAACGTTGACTGACGCAGAAACCGCGTTTTTTACGAAAATCTTTCGTTACAACCATAGATTCCGGTAAAAAAACCGGGTTTTTATGATTTTTGTGCGTAAGTGGAGCAGTTGTATTTCAAGCAACTCTTGACACAAGCACAAACTTGTGATATCCAATGGCTGCTCAACAATTAAGCAACTTGACTTTTCGCTTCCCATTCTGCGGGAGTTAAGGTTTCCAAGCCCAAAGCGTGGATGGCTTCACTAGCCATTGCCTGTTTGAGAGCGCCGTAGACCAGTTGGTGCTGCTGTACTCGGCTTTTTCCTTCAAAGGCTGCAGAGACGACTCTCGCCTGGTAGTGGTCACCGCCACCGGTCAAATCCTCAACTTGTATTTTAGCGTCGGGCAACCCTGCCTTAATCATTTCTGCTACTTGAGACGGTGTAACCATTGGTTTCTCTGATAAACGGCTGTAATTTAGATTTTAGTGAAACTATTTTTTCGATGAGCTCGGTTGACTGCTGGCAGGCCGGGGAAAGGGCGAATCCACAAAACCCAATTCCAGTAACTGCTGGTAAGCTTTCTTTCCCAAGTCGCGAGTTGGTTGCTGCGATCGAATAATCTGAATCAGCAGGGGCACAGCCAGTTCGGGCTTATTTTGCGCCCGGTGTACCAACGCCAGCCGGTAGGTAGCTTCGTCGCGCATTTGGGCTGTTTCTACAGCTTTGGTGCGGTGGCTTTCGGCCAAGCGGATGTCAATTCCGGCAAAACTGCTACCCAGTTGTTGGTAGAAGTTGGACAGTTGATTGAAAATTTGGCGGGATTCTTGGAGTTTTTGAGTAGCCAGTGCGTAATTCTGATTGGAAATAGCACTGCTGGCTTCTGTCATCAAACGCTGGCCTCCTTGGACGCTCAGCAGACTGCTGTCTTGCGTCAGAGGGCGAAGATTGTTGGGGTCTGTGGGGTCGTCGGCGGGATCGACTTGCTGTTGGTTCTCTGGCCCAGAAGGTTGTTGTGCTTGGACTGAGAGCGGTTGCAGCAGGGTAAAAGCTGCGATCGCCCCGATCGTAATCCGGGCAGTGGAGCGAAGCCAGCAAACAGTTCCAGAGTATACCATGAAATTACTTTGCGCCTGTGCGCTTTAAAAAAATATTTAGCTTGAGCCGATCTTACCATTGGCGATCGCAACCGGCTAAGTGTAAACCAAATTTGTTGAAATGTCAAAGGGTGCGATCGGGAGAAAGGCTCAAAACGAGTTTTCTGTGAGGTGGTCGATCTGAAAAACTCGCCGCGATCGAATAAAAATCTGCGGTTGAAACCGATCCTACACAAACTTTCGTCCCTCTATAAGAGACTAATGGATTTATGCAAGGCGCTTATGGCGCACTCTACCGCTGTTAGTTACAGTTTCAAACCCCTCAGGGTAAAAACCTGCCTGACAGCTTATAAATATGTTTGATAACTCTACATCAAAATTAAACAGGAACATTTGTGATGGTACAACCAAGCAAACCGACCTCCGAAACTCTCCAAAATTATCAAGGTATCGGAGTTCCAGAAGAAAGTCTGGCAGTAGTTTTGCAGCGCGGCGGCGATGAATTGCTGCTGTCAAAAGTTCCCAACCGCTTTACGATTCGCCCCTCACCAACAGCATCAGCTTCAAACGATTGGGCTGCAACAACTGGGGCAAAACTCAACCGCCGCATCGGCCAAAGCAATCTCGAAGAATATCTCGT